>JAICMD010000238.1 GCA_025929405.1 Mucilaginibacter sp.
AAAACAAAATCAAATGATAAACGAGGCGCTTGCCAGCGGGCAAAGTATGCTTGGTAAAACCGTAGGTACTGTGTTGGGTACAATGGCGGTTGTGTTTTTGCTGCCGGTGTACATATTTTTTATGCTTCTTTATAAAACACTTATTCTTAATTTCCTGTACGAGGTTTTTGCCGAAGAGAATTCAAACAAAGTAAGCGAAGTTTTAAAAGAAACCAAAACAGCCATACAAAGCTATATTGTTGGCTTACTGATAGAGATGATCATTGTGGCCGCCATGAACTCAGGCGCGTTGTTGTTATTAGGTATAAAATACAGCATACTTATTGGCTGTATTGGCGCTATATTAAACATTATACCTTATCTGGGCGGCATTGTTGCCATTGCCCTGCCTGTACTAATGGCTACAGTAACTAAGGACGGTTACAGTACGCAATTAGGCGTTATAGCCGCTTATGCCATTATCCAGTTTATTGATAATCATATACTGGTGCCACGTATAGTATCGTCGCAGGTAGAAATTAATGCCCTTGTTTCTATTGTTGTGGTATTGCTGGGTAATGCGCTTTGGGGCGTATCGGGTATGTTTTTGTCGATACCATTTGTGGCGGTTATTAAGATCATCTTCGACAGGATACAAACCCTTAAACCCTGGGGCAAACTACTGGGTGATAATGTACCTACCAGACACAAGGGCCAGCTATGGAGCAGGCGGCGTAAAGAGGCGGTGGGAGTTAAATAATAAAGTTTTTTTATAGCTTCTATTAAACCTGCTGCATTACATTCTCACTGTAAATATCCCCAAATGATTTATTACGTTGTTTTGGGTAACGACCGGTAAAAAAATCATTAATAGGGCCAAGCAGTTGCATGCACAACTCTTTGTCTTCATCGGTTAGTGTATGCACCATCATATGAGCAACTTTAAGCACATGTTCTTTAGCCTTTAGCAATGTTTGCTCACCTTTTGCGGTAAGTTTTAGCCGTTTTACGCGCTTATCCTCTTCATCGTTATATTCATCAACCAAGCCACGCTTTTTCATACGGTTAAGCATATTGGTGCCGCTTGAAAGCTCCATGATATTATTAAAAATAGCTTCTGATTTGATGGGGTTTTTCTGGTTATAGATAGTTACCAATATGCCAAACTCTTCCATCTGATCAAGCCCGGTTCCCTCCAGCGCTTTGTTTGAATAGGCAATATGAAACTTACCTATGCGCCTTATCATAATAACCAGCCTGCCATTTACATCCGGTTGCAACTTACTATCGGGCATTGGCGGCAAAGTCGTTTTGGTTTTTGCCAGTTGGTGTCTGCAAAAATCTTCTATCGTTGCGTTAGGGTATTGCAATTCATAATCGCCCCAAAGCTTTACCAATTCAACTGTATTATTCATTTATTACTACCATTTGGAATCAAATTTACAAAAAAACAACAATTAAATTTGTTAAATAAAACCATATGGTATAATTTTACATATAATTACTACCATATGGTTTTATCATTTTTAAAAACTACAACATGAGCACTCTATTCCCTGTATGCCTAACGCTGCATTTAATCGCCCTTACTTTGATGGCGGGAACAACATTGGTTGATTTTATGGCCTACCAATCATTATGGAAAATTATTACCGACAAAAAAGAATTATCAACCGGCCTGTTACAGTTAATGGCCAAACTTCCCCGCATAATAGGTATTGGTGCAGGGGTACTGGTTTTAAGCGGCATTGGTATGATGGCTTTAACAAATGGCGTTTTTGGCGAACAACTTTGGTTCAGGATAAAATTTGGCCTTGTTGTATTGCTTATGCTAAACGGGTTACTGGTGGGCAGGAGACTTGGCAACAAACTAAGAAGCCTGGTTAATACCGACGGCCCCGTTTTACTGATCAAATTGTTAAGGTGCGCGCCGAGCTTACCCGATTTCATATAGCACAGCTAAGCATTTTTTTTCTTATTATTTTTTTAAGCGCTTTTAAATTTAATTAGCCATGCAAATAATATTAGCGGAAAATCAATATAACTTATTAATAATTGGCGCTAACGGCGGCATAGGCAGGCAATGTGTTGAGCAAGCCCTTCAGGCCGGGCACAAGGTTACGGCGCTGGTACGCAACCCCGCAAACTTGCCGCTCACACACCTTAACCTCACAATAGTTAAAGGCGATATTACCATATCGGGCACTTATGAAAAATATTTTGCAGCCCAGGATGCTGTAATATCTGCATTGGGGGTAAGCGGCGCCAACCTGTTTAATGATAAGCCCACCACTTTATATTCGCAAGGTGCAAGTAATATTTTGCAGGCTATGCATCAGCATAATATCAACAGGGCCTTTTTCATTTCGGCCTCTGCCCTGGATGTAAGCCCGGTTATACCTTTCTATGTGCGGTTTGTAGCTAAATACATTATCCAAAAGCTATTAAAACACGCATATGCCGATCTGCGCCTTATGGAGCAGGTAATAAAAGCCAGTCCAACTAATTGGACCATAATGCGACCACCGCAGCTCACCAATAGGCCGTTAACCCGGCATTACCGCGTAGCAGTTAACCATTTCCTGAAAAACTGTTTAAAAATTTCGCGGGCCGATGTAGCGTATTTTATAATTAACCACATAACTGATAATACCATTTACAAAGCAACAGTTGAGATAGCTGAATAATTAAATTACTATGAAACAAATATTAATTGACAGGTTCGTTGTTCCCGAGGCAGCATTACAGGAGTTTACCTACAGAATGCAGATAAACAGAAATTTAATTAAAACATTACCCGGTTTTATTGAAGATAGGGTTTATAGATGCATTGAGCCAAACATATTAAATTATGTAACCATGACCGTATGGGAAAGTGATGAAGCCATAGAAAAGGCAAAAAAAGTTGTGCAGGAAGCCTACCAGCAGCAGGGGTTTGATATGCCGGCCATGCTTAAACGATTGGATATTAAAATTGACAGGAAAATATACGAGCAAGTTTATGAGGAGAGTGGAGATATTTAAAACCAGTGTCCGCACTTTTAGGGATGCCGAAAAACTGGTAAACTTTTTATTGCTACGATTTCCGCATTATAAAGTGAACTTTGACCTGGATGATTGCGATCGTATACTGCGCATTGAAACCACGCAAAATGATATCGACAAAAATCAAATAAGTAACCTGTTAAAAAACCATGGGTATGATTGTTTTAGCTTATAACTAATAAAATGCTATTGCCATGCGTTTGGATGTGCCTGCCAAACGGAACGACTCACTGTGGTGTGTATTTTTAGGACAAATAGGTGTTCGGGGTGTTCGGCCCGTTCCTCTCACTCAAAACGGAACACTTATAATCTATCCTTTATTACCAGCGTACCGGCAATAACATCATGCAAACATTGCTTTTGTGGATTAAAAAAACTATACAAATAGCCCATAAACAAAGTAAGCACCGATACTATCTTAGCCAGGTTGCGCCCTGCTGCATGCTGCCGGGAAATGGGCGCGCCCTCCACATCGCAAACCTTAATAGCCAAGAGCTGCTTGCCATAAGTACCTTGTTTTGCCGAGCCTTCCATTACAATATGATAAACCAGATTTACCAATGGGATAATGAGCAGCAACCCAAACAATACCGATAACCTGAATATGCTGTTTGATATAAATAATGAAACCACAAATACCACTAATATACATGCTCCCGATACCATAAACATATCAATAGCCGAGGCCAGCAGCCGCTGGTCAAAACTACCATAATATTGTATCAGTACCTGCTTTTTAAATCCCAACAGTTCGCGTAATTCGGCCACCTCATGGGCTTGTTTATAATCGGCCATCTCATCGGTTTTTACAAAGTCATTAGCTTTAAGTTGGTGGGCCTTTAACTCCTCTAAAGTAAAGGGTCCTTCAGGTTTGCCGTTAATGACTAAGATGTAGGTTATTGCGTTAGAATCCATAAAGATATTTACAGTCCTTCCGATTTGAGGATACCTTTAATATCATCTTTATCAATTGATGCTTCTCCTGATTTATCAAAAATAGTTATCAAATAAATCTCAGTTGATTCAGCCGTTTCTTCTATAAGATAGGTAATAACTCTAAAGCCCCCGCTTTTACCTTTTCCTTTGGATGTATCAGCTAATCGGACTTTGTAGATATTTGAACCGTAATTCGCTCCAATTTTAGGATTGTTTAAAAGGTCTTGTTCCAGTTGCTTTAAACTCTCCGGAAGTGAATGGTATTTTTTGATAAGCCGTTTGGCTTTTCTTATGAAAAATATTGTAAGATGTATTTTATTTGCCATCTAACAAATCGGACATCGAATATGACTTTGATTTGCCTTCCCGAATTTCCTTCACTTCTTTTAAACCTGATTTTATTTCGGTTAAAAGCTTTTCTTTTTTTGAGGTTTTGCCTGATGAAATTGATATAATTTCCCCACCTAATTCCTTAACCAAAGCTGATAACTTTTCTTTAGCTTTTCCCGGAAGTTTTATAGTTATAGTGGTCATACTCAAAGTTAATTAATAATCGCTTCTTTTACAAAACCTATCCATGGAAAATATTAGTGTACAATCCCTCAAACAGTATCAATTTGCCTGTGGTTGGTTTGGTTGCAGCATCAGGTAACGGAAACTATTTTTATCAGCCACTATAGCTGCCGGCTTGTTTTTGGTAAAAGCTATCTTTATTAAAGCTGTTTTACGCCTGCCGGGTAATGCATTTGAGGCATGGGTGTGTAATACATAATACAGTTGTCCGGCATTATCGGCAAACAGGTCGCCGTGGCCTGTACCGTTAATATTGGTAATTTCCCTGCTTATAATGGGGTTGCCTTTATACTTCGTCCAGGGCCCCATTGGCGATGTGGCAGTGGCATATCCTACGGCATAATTAATATTCCGGAAATCATTGCACGAATAAAACATGTAGTACAAACCATTATGTTTTACTACGGTTGGCCCCTCGCTTACCGGCCATGCGGCTTTAGCCACATTTTCCCACGGTTCGGTAGCATTGATGCATTCTTTAGCGGTTGCGGTATCAATATCAGACAGGTCGTCTTTAAGTCTTGCAACAAATATGCGGTTGCCGTTTTGCAGGCGTACATGATACAGGTATAACTTACCATCAGTATCTTTAAATATAAACGGATCTATTTGCTTACCAGGACCAGATATGGGCCTTTTATCAGCCTGTTTAAATGGCCCAAGCGGACTATTACCTTCTGCAATGGCAATATGCTCGTCGGCAGTATAGGCCATATAGTATTGCCCGTTTTTCTTAAATATCTGCGGAGCCCAAAAACCCTTGGT
>JAICMD010000079.1 GCA_025929405.1 Mucilaginibacter sp.
AGCATTTTACGATATGTGTATCAATAAGTTATACATCATTTTTAAATGTATAATGCTTATTACCGGTTCGATGGTATTAAAATCATGGTTCACAATCTTAAATAAATCTGAAAAACCACCGGTTATCACCATATAAAGTTTTTTATGCCGATGGCGAAATATTAGTATTGCCTGTACGCCCCAAATAAGATTGGCTTGCAACTAAAAGACTTACGAAGTTTTTAAAACTTCATAAGTCTGATCTGCTCATCAATTAGAAAAGGTTAAAGAAATTATACTCAAGCCTTACCAGGTAAACATTATTACTGGTGCGCACCATATTATTATACAAAGCTGTACGATAAGAAAGATCGACCCGGAAAACACTATTAAATATAAATTGAACGGCAGGTGCGGCGTCAAGATAGCTTTGATTGTACTCGATGTTTGACTTTCCTAAAAGCTCAACATATAAGTTTACATTTACCTGGTTATAGTTTTCATAAACTTTAGGTAGCAATAAATAACCTGTCGATAACGTATAGGCTACAGCGTTATTGGCATTGGTAATTGGCAGTTTATTACCACTACTATTATCAAATGCATGCAGGTAACTTGCCGAAGCTGAAACAGCCAGTTTATGTGCCAGCTTGGTAAATACAACACCGCTTTGCAGCCCCGAGTTATCCCCTTCTAATGATATTTCCTGATTGTACAAAGGGTTATTAATAGCCGCTGCCTTAACAAAAACGGCCCCCCTAAAATGGCTTTGTATAGAATCAACAGATAAAAAGCGGTATTTGGCATAAGCACTCCCACCCTCAAAGTGTTGCTGGTTATAATAATAGTCCGACTGGTAAATGCTGCCATGAATCATCAATGATTTACTCGCGCCATACATTATTTCTAACGTACTGCGGTTTTTGAAAACAGGATTGAAATAACCCTGGTTTTCTACCCGAACTCCTACCGAATGGGTGGCCATATTGCTGGCAGGCTCGGTATTTACATATAGCTCCTGCGCAAATACAGGCTTAGCCATTGCCAGTACGGCAACGGCTAATAATCCTATAAATTTCATAACTTATATAGCTATACGGTAAACACGGCCCGATTTCGCGTTATTAGCTACAGGAGCACTATATTTTTTGTATACAGCAGCCGGGGCAAACCCTTTATCAACCACAGTAAAGGTAGCAGGGCCATTTAACTCCTTATCGGT
Organism: Mucilaginibacter sp.; assembly: GCA_025929405.1. GTDB lineage: Bacteria > Bacteroidota > Bacteroidia > Sphingobacteriales > Sphingobacteriaceae > Mucilaginibacter. The sequence goes on from JAICMD010000079.1 coordinate 1,202, forward strand.
TGGTGTAACCAGGTAGTAAGTATCACCAGCATAGCTAAATGTATTATTAACCAATTTGGTGCCCGAAAAATTAAAGGTTGTTTTAAGATTATTTACAAAAAAACCCGCGCTTTGAACCTTTTTACTGATCTGATCAAGGTTAACCGGAACATCTTTTTTAAAGGTGATTAAAAACACATTCCGGTTCAAATCGGCTTTAATATCGCTGATAAAGCCAAGTGTGCGAAGCGATTTTTCGGTAGCTTTTGAACACATGGAACAAGTTAAACCACTTACCTGTAATTCGGCTTTTGTAAATTGTGCGTTAGCAACGCTTATAGAAAGTGCCAGTATGGCAACAAATATTTTAATAGTTTTCATTGTAATAATAATTAATCGTTAAAAAATAAACAGAAGAGGTACGGTTGTACAACGATTAATTATCAGATACGAAAAGTGCAGTTTTTAATAAATACGGGTGTACTGCCGGGCGGTGCATGCGGAGCGGCAGCATATAATAACGCAGCGACAGAAGCTTGAGGAGAGACTATAAAGCTGCCTGTAAATAGCTTTGGCAAATCAAAAACATACACTTTTGATAAAAATGTAAACGAAGCATTTTGATGTGCATCCTTAACTTTTATTTCAATCTGTTTGTCTTTACAGCATTTCATTTTGCTCTCCAATAGCTTAGTACAGCTTTTTGAAGGCGAATCGATATTTACTGAAGCGAGCAACTTGCCGCAATAATGCAGATTAAGAGCAAAGCCAAATACTGTAACTGAATACAGCAAAGTCATTAAAAGCACCCCTGATCTTTTTATCATACAGCAAAGCTAAGCTATAGTAGTTTAATAACAAATAGCTTAATTGTCATTTAACAAAAAACCCTTGCATTCAGCAGGGTTTTTTGTTAAATAAACTATATAAATCAAAATGAAAAAAATTATTGCGCGCTTTGTTTGGCCTGGTTTTTAAGCTGATCATTAGCTACAATTGCCAGTTCAACCCTGCGGTTTTGGGCACGGCCACTATCGGTACTATTATCGGCAATAGGTTCGGTTTCACCGCGGCCCTCGGTGCTTAAACGCGCTGGCGATACATTATTAGCAACAATAAATGATTTTACCGCCTCTGCCCTGCGTACTGATAGGTCCATATTATAACTTTCAGTACCTGTATTATCGGTATGGCCAACTATCAGAATATTGGTTTGCGGGTTGTTTTGAAGTGATGTTGCCAGGCCTTGCAGATTTGTGCGTGCCGCCGGTTTAAGGTCGGCCTTGCCGGTATCAAACAAAATGCCCGAATCAAATTTTACCAAAATACCTTCGCCCTGGCGCACTACGGTAGCCCCGGGTACGGTTTGTTTAATTTCGGCGGCTTGCCTATCCATACTACGACCTATAAAAGCACCCGCTGTACCGCCAACAGCGCCGCCAATTATAGCACCAAGCGCAGTATTACCTGCACTTTTACCTATTAAGGCACCTATGGTGCCACCCGCACCGGCACCAATAGCCGCGCCTTTTTGCGTTTTTGTAAATGAGTTGCATCCGGTGCCTAAAACACCCGCTGTGGCTAAAAATAAACTATATGTAGCAATTTTAAGTTTAAAAGTTTTCATGTTTATATGATATATGTGTAAATATAATTGCAAACCCGATGCCAAAGCAGCTAAATATTAATAAGCCCATATTTATTACTTATTGCATATTATTATTTGCGGTAAATGATATTTATTAAAGCACACAGAAAAAACCGGAAACCATCAGAGCTTTGTTATGCCCAATATTTAGTACATACGGGGTTAAGGCTTTATAACGCTTTTCCAGGTTAGCACGCGCCAGGCCAATTCGGCGCTTAATAAGGCGGCAATGGCAAATACAGCGGGCATTATAGTTTCGGCTGTGGATGAAAATGCACCGGCAAGTGCAATAAAGTAAACTGCCACAGGCAGCAATAGCATTACACCTATACCGGCAATATTTAATGGTATTTTAAATGGCCGGCTAACATCGGGCATGGTTACACGTAAACGTATTAGCGATATATATTCGAGCGATAAGCCTGCGCCATAAACAATAACATCAATAATAATCAAATCGGCAAAGGTCCATAATATCATTAAGCTTACTATGGCCGAACAGATTAATATGGATATGTACGGGGTTTGGAAACGTGTGTGCAATATATTAATACGGCGCGGCAGCAAGCCGTCTTCGGCCATGGCCTGGGGTACCCTTGATACAGAGAGCAGTACCGCGGCATAAATGCCCAATGTACTGGCCATGCCTCCAATGGCAATTAGAGCGCCCAACCAATGCCCTCCAATTAGAGCGCCTACAGCCGGAAAACCATTTTGCGCCAGATCATCGGCACTAATGCCCGATAGTATTGATACCCACATTACCAAAAAGTAAATGGCTATTACCAGCGCAAAAGCCGTAAATACCGATATTAAATAAGAACGGATGGGGTTTTCAACTTCCTCAACATAAGTAGTGGTATTGTCCCAGCCCAGGCAGTTCCACATAATGGTATACAACCCCATGCCAAACGCCGGAAAAGAAACCCCTTTTAACGAGGGCGAAGGGATATAAAGGTTACCGCTGTGATGATAAATGGCCAGTATAAAAAGAATGATAAATGGTGCCAGTACCGCAGCACCCAAAAACAACGATAAACGCCCCACAGGTACAATACCTAATATATTTAACCCTGCCGATAGCCATATAATAGTTAAACAGATGGGTATTTTATATACTGCAAGGTCAGGGTAAAAAAAGGATGCATATTGTACAAATAATACCGGGTATATAGCCAGGTCAACAAAGGTATATAGCCATGTCCACCAGCCTTCATAAAAGCCCAGCTTGGTACCCAAAGCAAACTTTACCCACCGGTAATACCCGCCGGTAACGGGCATTAGGCTATTAAGCTCCAAAACGGTTAGCATGGCCGGTACATCCCATAGTATGGGGGTAATAAGTATTAAAACCAATGCACCATGCTGCCCCGCATAAGCCAACAATTGCTCTAATCCATATGGCCCGCCCGATACCGTAAAGAAAACAATGGCAATGAGTTGTACCGGGCGTATTTTTTTTAGGTAAGCGGCTGATGGCATTATCCCATAAAAGTATTGTTTATGTATTTGATTTTAAAAGGCCCGGAATAATTTTTACGATATCGTTGTTAAATGTTCATTCCAATCCCTGTTTTGTGACATTATTTAGAGGGATATACCTGTAACCATAAGGAAAATCTCAACGTAAAAAGCCGTGTGTAATGCGTACACTAAGGCATAAGTTTATCCACAAGAAAATTATTGATTTTTTAAGCAATAATGCCCAACCTTTTTTCAGATCGATTCGTAAAAGGAGTGTACTGATAATCAAGATGGTAAAATTATTTGCTTCTGTTCTGAAAAAAACCAAAACATTGCTGCTTGCGGGCATGCTTGTGTTTGCATTTTTGGGGGTATGCAATGCGCAAAGTCCGGCTACGCAAAATGTAAGTAATTGTGGCACAAGTGCTGTTTTAACTGCATCGGGTATCCCTTCAGGATATTCAAGTTTGATATGGAATAACGGAACAACCAATTCATCACTTACCGTAAATGCTTCCGGGAGTTATTGGTGGCAGGTTACCGGCCCCAATATTGTAACTAATGGCGATTTTTCATCAGGCAATACAGGTTTTACCAGCCAATATACTTACCGTGCAGTTGGAGACAGACTTGGAAATGGATGCTGTGGCGTACTTAGTGCAGAAGGTACCTATGCGGTAAATACCAATCCTAATAATGTACATACCAACTTCGGCAGCTTTGGTGATCATACCAGCGGCTCGGGTCAAATGCTTATTGTAAATGGCGCATCAGTTGCTAATACAGTGGTGTGGAAACAAAGCATTACCGTAGTAGCAAATACTGATTATGTGTTTTCAGTTTGGGTAACCTCAGCTAATGCTACAAACCCGGCACAACTGCAATTCTCAATTAATAATACCCCGTTGGGTACCACCATTGTGCCAAGTACAACAGTTGGCAGTTGGCAATATTTTACTACTACCTGGAACTCAGGCAGCACCAGCGGCAGTATACCAATAGCGCTTGTTAATCAAAACATAGTTACAAACGGTAATGACTTTGCTATTGATGATATTGTTTTTGCACCGGTATATAGGCAAAACATAAACGTAACCTTAAACCCTATACCGGTACTATCGTTAACAGCAACATCCAACTCATGCGGCGTGTATGACCTAACCAAATCAATTGTTGGGTATGATGCTACCACTTATACCTATGTATATAAAGATGCGGGAGGCAATGTGGTTAGTAACCCAACGGCTGTAGTACAAAGCGGGGTTTATACCATTACCGAAACAAATAATACAACAGGCTGCACATCATTACCCAAGCAAACAACGGTAACTATACAGCCTAACCCGCAAAAACCCGGAATATCATAACAGGAAATAAAATATTTAACAATAAAAATTTTTAATCATGAAAAAAGTATACACCCTTTTTAGCACCATTTTGTTAGCCCTGATGGTTTTAACTACCACGCTAACCTATGCCCAGGTAACCTCTGGCCCAAGTGATGTTACTACCGTGCCACCAACCAATGCATCCGATGTTGGCAAAGTATTGTGTTATGGCCAAAATATTTCAATCAGCGGACCTTATGAAACAGGGACAACAGATTATGCAGTTTACCACTGGTATAAAATTGACCCCAGCGGCAACAGGCAGCTTACATCAGTAACCACCAGAACTTATACCGAAACTACCGGTGCTGCAGGTTATTACAATTATCAGGTAGTTACTGAGAACGCTAACGGTTGTACTTCGCCTATATCAGATGTGTTTAAAATATATGTATTACCGCAGTTAAATGTTACTGTAACCGCATCGGCAGCATCAATGTGTGCCGATCCGGCAAATGCAAGTTTATTAACAGCAAATGTTACACCGGCATCGGGTTACACTTATTCGTATCAATGGACACGTAACGGAACACCAATAGCGGGGGCAACATCAAGCACCTACAATGTAACCGGCGAAAGCACTGCGGCCACCGTAACTTTTGGTGTAAATGTGGCTTACACGCTTAATACAGGCTGTACAGCAACCGGCACTAAAGATATTACTATAACACCGTTGCCAACAAAGCCAATGATAACAGCTAACTAATAGTTTTATAATACCGGCAAGTGATAAGGCGTCTGTGTAAAATATTATTAATATGCGGATTGCTGGTAATAAAAGGTTTTGCGTACGCTCAAACGGCATCAACCGGGGGCTACACAACCTTTACTATCAGCGAGGGGCAAACTATTGTATTACACGGAAGCTCGGCAAACGCAGTGGCGTATCAGTGGTACCGAAACGGAGTAAAAATTAGCGGCGCATTTTTAAAGGATTATAAAGCTTCATTAGCAGGGGTGTATACTGTTACGGCTTTTTCTGAAGGGGGATGCGCCTCTAATATGTCTGACGGGGTGTTGGTAGTGGTTAATTCAATTGCTACCCCTCCTCCGGTTACCAAGCCCGATACCGCGGTTGATTTGATGATAACTATTCGTTCATCAAATTTAAGCGCCTTGCCCGGCGACATATTTAGTTATATGTTAACGGCAAATAATAACAGCGCAATTACCGGTACGCATGTTAATGTAACCTATACTGTTCCTGACAACCTTGAATATGACCCGCAAAGTGAAAAAAGTAATGCAGGCAATATAACTTATAACCCGGCCACACGTATACTAACATGGTCAATTGACAGGCTAACAACCAATGCGCCAATTAATTTAACAGTGCCTGTTAAGGCAGTAAAACCGGGCGTAGTAGAGAGTAACGTATCTATATTAGGTAAGGAGCCTGACCCTGTAATGGCTAATAACGTGGCCGCCGCCGTACAGGAAGTTAACCCGCTGGTAATACCAAACATATTTACGCCTAACGGCGATGGTGTAAATGATACGTTTTCGATACCGGGGTTAAACACCTATTCGGAAAATGAGATAACCATTATTAACCGTTGGGGAAGTAATGTATATCAAAAAAAGAACTATCAGAACGATTGGGCCGGCGAGGGGTTGCCTGAAGGCACTTATTACTATTTTTTAAAGGTAAAAAACAATAAAAACAACTGGGATAACTACAAAGGGTATTTAACCCTGGTAAGAAGTAAAGTATATTATTAAAAGCAGTGAGGATGATGAAGAAGTTAATTTTATTGGCAGCTATAATGATACTGTTGTTTGTAAATGCACAAGCACAGCAGGATGCGCAGTTTAGCCAGTATATATTTAACGGCCTGTATATAAACCCGGCTTATGCAGGCTATAAGGGCGATTTTTATGTAAACAGTTTTTACCGTTCGCAGTGGACAGGGCTTAACGGTGCACCGCAAACGGTATCAATAGCTGCTGATGGCGCTGTAGCTGATGAACATGTAGGTTTGGGTGTATTGTTTCAAAACGACAGGCTGGGTGCGCAAAGCACTACGGCGTTTTATGGCAACTATGCCTACCGCCTTCAGGTTGGCGAAAGTGAAAACTCCAGGCTTGCCTTTGGCCTGGGCTTTGGGTTTATACAAACCGGTATTGATGGTACTAAACTGGCGCCTTCGCAAGCCGGCGATAATTACGTACCTACCACCAACCAAAGTGTTTTACTGCCTGATGGCCGTGTTGGGATTTTATATACCAATGATAAGTTTTTTGCCGGGGCCTCGGTTGATAATTTGCTGGCACAGTTTATCAAAACATCAAACACCAGTGCCAACCTTATACCTGCGCCAAAACCGCATGAGTATGTAACCGCCGGTGCCTTGTTTCAGTTGGCCGAGGATGTAAAGTTAAAACCATCTATATTAATTAAGGATAGCCCCGGCGCGCCCACCAGCATGGATATAAATACGTTTTTTTTATTGAACGAAAAGATATGGCTGGGAGGTACCTATCGCACCTCCATCGATATCTATAATAAACCCAACCTGCCTACAGGTATGGATAAATCAAGTGCTTTTGTGGCCATGGCCGAGTTTTTTGTAAATGACGACTTCAGGATAGGTTACGCTTTTGATTATGCCCTGAATAAAATAGGCTCCTATGGTTACGGCTCGCACGAAATATCGGTTAGCTTTAAACTTAAAACCAGCAAGTACAGCGATCCTACCCGTAAATGTTACTTTTAATATGTCTTCATTGTCTTAAATGTTATATTTTACTGAACATCAGCTTTATAAGATGTTAAAACATTCTTATGAGTTGTGCGTAGTATAAAAAATGCTTGTAATGGCTGATACTGTCAATATTAACGAAAGAAAAACCCAGGCCGGATATTGGGAATGGGAAGTTGGTAAGGACGAAGTTACTGTTGATCCGTCCCTGCTTATCTTATTAGGATACAATATCAACGAATTAAATAACAGCCTGCAATCCTGGCAACGGTTAATAAGGCCGGATTATATTGATGCAGTATGCCAAAAATATAATGAACATGTAATCAGCAAAGGGGCTGATCCGTTTGTGCTTGAGGTTGGATTGATCAATAAAAATGGAGCTGGTACTTATATTTTAATTACCGGTAAGGCTGTTAAATGGAATGAGCAAAATAAGCCCGTAATAATGTCGGGCAGCTACGTTAATGTAACTCCGTTTAAAGAAGGCGAAAAAGAACTTCGCCATGTAAAAGATCTGCTCACCAAAACCAGTCAAACCGCCCTGGTAGGTGGCTGGGAAATTGATTTAACAACCAATAAGGTAATATGGACACAGGTAACCAAAAATATTTTTGAGGTGCCTGATAGTTATGTTCCGGACCGATCATCACCGGCACGTTTTGTAAAAGCAGAGAACCGGGCTAAACTTAAAAAAGTTGTTGACCGTGCTATTAATGAAGGTAAACCTTATGACATTGAACTAAAGATAGTTACCGCTAAGGGAAAAGAAAAATGGACCCGAGCTGCAGGGCAACCCGAATTTGTAGATGGAAAGTGTGTGAGGTTATTTGGCGCTTTTCAGGATATTGACCGGCTAAAATTGAACGAAGAGGCGTTGATGCAAAAAAACGGTCAGTTGCAAAAAGCCATTGCCGAAAAGCTGGACTTTTTATCGGTAATGAGCCATGAGATACGCACCCCCATGAATGCAGTTATAGGCTTTACTAACCTGCTATTGCAAAACCCGCGGGCCGACCAGGTAGAATACCTGAACGTATTAAAGTACTCGGCAGAGAACCTGTTGCTGCTTATTAATGATATACTTGATTTTAATAAGATAGACGCCGGAAAAATTGATCTGGAAAACATTGCCTTTGACGTGCGCGAATTGTGCAAAAACATACAATCGGCCCAACAGCAGGAGGCTGACAAAAAAGATCTTGCCCTTAATATTAATATCGATAATAAGGTACCATTATCCATTAAAGGCGACCCTATGCGGCTGGGGCAGATAATTACTAATTTAACAGCTAATGCAATTAAGTTTACCACGGCAGGTAAAGTAGATATTAATGTAAAAACAGTACGGCAAACCGCACATACTGTAACCTTATATTTTGAAGTAACCGATACAGGCATTGGCATACCCGAAGATAAGTTTAACTATATTTTTGAAAAATTTTCGCAGGCCAGTATCGAAACTACCCGCAAGTATGGCGGCACGGGGTTGGGTTTAGCGATAACCAAACGCCTGCTTGAAATGATGGGCAGCAATATCAATGTAAAAAGCGTTGAGGGTCGTGGCTCGTCCTTCTTTTTTGAGTTGAAGTTTAAAAAGGCCGCAGCAACATTGCCCCAAACCGCATCGGCGCCAATTGCCGCAAAAGCTAATGAACTGGCCGGTAAAAAAATATTGATTGTTGAAGATAACCCCATAAATGTATTGGTTATTAAAAAGTTTTTGCAGCAATGGGCAATGGAGTTTGATGTGGCCCAAAACGGCCTGATAGCCGTTGAAAAAGCATCAGCCAATTATTATGACCTGATATTAATGGACCTGCAAATGCCCGAAATGGATGGGTTTGACGCTACCATAGCCATACGCAAGTTATCTGCACAGCACAGGCAGCTACCAATACTGGCGCTAACTGCATCAGTAGTGGCAGATATGCGGGAAAAAATATTAGAGGCCGGCATGAATGAGTGTGTAGCCAAACCATTTAAACCAGCCGACCTGTACGCCACTTTATCTCATTATTTAACTGACAGTAACATTGGCATACACGCCTGATAAGTAATAATATTATCTCACCGTGACCCGTTTTTCGCTATTGTTCAATATGTTTGCAGCATAATACTATAGTTTTGAAAAAACGCATACTTATTGTTGACGATATTCACCCCATTTTTATTGAACAGGCAGAAGCACTTGGTTATACCTGCGATTATCAGCCAACTATAAAAGCTAATGAGGCTTTACAAATAATTACCAATTACCAGGGCCTGGTAATACGCTCAAAGTTTAATGTAGATAAACAAGTGATGGATGCGGGTACCAACCTGCGTTTTGTTTGCCGGGCCGGGGCAGGTATGGACAATATTGATGAAGCGTACGCCAAACAAAAAAATATAGCATTGATTAATGCTTCCGAAGGTAATATGGATGCCGTGGGAGAACATGCCGTAGGGCTTTTATTAGCCTTGATGAACCATTTTAATACCGCCAATGCCGAAATACGTACAGGCAACTGGCAGCGCGAGGCAAACCGGGGATATGAGCTTAAGGGTAAAACGGTAGGTATTATAGGGTATGGTTATATGGGTAAAAGCTTTGCCAAAAAGCTATCAGGCTTTGAGGTAAACGTTATTGCTTATGATAAATACAAAACCGGATTTTCTGACCAGTACGCCCGCGAAGTTAGCATGGAAGAAATTGTAAAGCATAGCGATGTACTTAGCCTGCATATCCCCCTAACTACTGAAACTAATGGCCTTGTTGACGATGAATACCTGTTCCACTTTAAAAAGCCTATATTTTTTATCAATACATCGCGGGGTAAGGTTGCAAAGGTGCAGGCCGTATTAAATGCCATTAAACAAGGCAAAATATTAGGTGCGGGCTTAGATGTGCTTGAGGTAGAAAAGTTTCCTGCCCTGGCCGAACAGCCCTGGTTTGAAGAGCTGCGCCAGTCGGGCAAGGTAATATTAACCCCCCACGTTGCCGGCTGGACGTTTGACTCGTACCGTAAAATAAGCGAGGTGATGGCGGGCAAGCTGCGCTTATTAGAAATTAGTGAATAAGATTGGTGATTAGTTTATAACTAGCAATAACTAATCTCTAATCACCAAACACTAATCACTATCCAAATAAATTTGGATATTAAAATTTAAATAACTTATCTTCGTTTAATACTTAACAAGACTATGTAGGCCAATGCCCGTATAGTCTTGTTTGTTTTATATAGTAATTGCGTCCTTCTTACAAAATCAGGAAGGGCGGTTTTTTTTAATATCAATTTAAAAGTATAACATTTAATATAAGTGAGTTATGGCAGAAGTAGCATACTTTACCAAAGAGGGATTAGAGAAATTAAAACAGGAGTTACAGGAACTAAAAACTACCGGTCGTGCAAATATTTCAAAGGCTATAGCCGAGGCACGCGATAAAGGCGACCTGTCTGAAAATGCTGAATACGATGCAGCAAAAGAAGCGCAGGGCCTGCACGAAGCCAAGATAGCCCAGTTACAGGAAACACTGGCAAATGCCCGTTTATTGGACGAATCAAAAATTGATACCTCAAAAATACTGGCACTATCAATTGTTAAAATAAAAAACCGCAGCAATGGCGCTACTATGACCTATCAATTGGTTGCCGAAAGCGAAGCGGATATGAAAGCAGGCAAAATATCGGTATCATCGCCAATTGCAAAAGGGCTGTTAGGCAAAAAAGTGGGCGAGATAGCCGAAATTACCGTACCTGCCGGAAAAATTGAATTTGAGATACTGGAAGTAAGCAGATAATAATAATTTAGTGAATTAGCGAATGAGTGATTTATTGTTTCAACCGTTAGTCACTAAAAAACTATTAGGCACATTCACTAATTCAGTCATTCATTAAATCACTAATTCACTAATTGAAATGTCAAGCATATTTTCAAAAATTGTAGCAGGCGATATTCCGGCCTATAAAGTGGCCGAGAGCAACGACTTTTTGGCTTTTTTAGATATTGCGCCCCTGGCCGAAGGGCATTTGCTGGTGATCCCTAAAAAGGAAGTAGATAACCTGTTTGACCTGGACGATGAAACCTATACCGGCCTGATGATCTTTGCAAAAATAGTTGCTGCGGCCATGAAAAAGGCCATCCCCTGCAACCGTATTGGTGTAACGGTTATTGGGTTGGAAGTGCCGCATGCCCACATCCATTTGATACCTATCAATGATGTACATGATATGACCTTTACCCGCCCTAAACTGAAATTTACACCTGAACAGTTTGAGGCTACAGTGGCTAAAATAAAAGCGCAGTTGTAAAATGTGCAGATGTGCGGATATGCAAATGTGCACATAGAAATGTCTAATATTTACGCTCCTAATCTTATAGCTATGCCAACTGCCAACTCAAAACTGCCTACTGACGTAAAGCGCTGCTCATGGTGCGGAACGGACGAACTGTACATGAAATATCATGATGAAGAATGGGGTAAGGAAGTGCACGATGATAAAACATTATTTGAGTTTTTGGTGCTCGAATCGGCACAGGCGGG
>JAICMD010000043.1 GCA_025929405.1 Mucilaginibacter sp.
ATCATCTCAAATCTAAATTAGAATTTTTAAAATAAACAGTGCCAGTATAATTGCCAGCATGCTGAATAAATAATATTGCACCTTGCCGCGCTGAAAGCTTCGTACAAAATTACCAACACCTTGTACAATAAGGGCAAGCAGGTGGGTGGCGCCATCAATAATATAATGATCAATCCAGGCGGCAATTTTTGAAACAAAAACAACTATCCGCGCCAGCAAATTCACAAAACCATCAATAACCTTTACATCAAACCCGGCTGCGCCACGGGTTAACGCCATAAATGGGGCAACTATAAAGCGCATATATATTTTATCAATATACCATTGGTTATATGATAGATGGAACAGAAAACCTGTTTGCGGAAACGACCAACTATTGCGTTTAAAGTACACGCTATAGCCCCAATACATTACAAATACACTTAAAATATTTACCCCAATAGGGATAATGGTATGGTATATATTTACCCGCTCCAGATAATTAGCCGGAGTAAGGCCGGTATATAACCAGGCATGCTCATACAACACCGGGTTAAGCGAGAATATAGGGAACAATGATGCCACTGCTAAAAAAACCAAAGGGGCTTTGTACTGCAGGCCGCCATCACTAATATGATATTTAATGTGCGGATGAAACTGCTCCAGTTTAAAATCGCCAAAAAATACTTTTACTATCAGCCGTACTACATAAAAAGCAGTGAGCCAGGTAGTGGCAATAGCACCGAAGGGTATTAGCTTATACCAAAAGTCTTTGCCGTCGGCCCAATCAAAAGCCTGCACCAAAATCCCATCTTTTGATAAATAGCCCGATGTTAGCGGCAAACCTATCAGGGCCAAACTACCTATCAGCGCAGCTATAAATGTAAGCGGCAGCTTTTTACGCAATCCGCCCATGTTTAATATATTTTGCGGGTCGATGTCGAGGTCATTATCCTCTTTGATATGCTGCACCTGGTGGATAACAATACCTGCTACCAAAAACAGCAGGCATTTAAAAAAAGCATGCGTTACCAGATGGAACAATGACGATGCATAAGCGCCAATACCCATTGCCATAACCATATAACCCAATTGCGATATGGTTGAATAAGCCAGGATGCGTTTAAGGTCGTTTTGTGTTAGCGCTATTGTGGCAGCCATAAAAGCGGTAAAACAGCCTATAGCAGCCAATATGCTTAATTCGGGTGTAGTAAACAGCGGATATACCCTGCCTAATAGAAATACGCCCGCTGCCACCATAGTTGCTGCATGGATAAGGGCAGATACCGATGTTGGCCCCTCCATAGCATCGGGCAGCCAGGTATGTAACGGAAACTGTGCCGATTTTGCTGCTACGCCTAACAATATGCCACCAAAGGCTACGTACTGCCATACCGCAGGAATACTACGTATAGGGCCAAGCCAGGTACCATAGGTAATTTGCGATTGGCTAACCAACCCATCCGTACCGAAAAGCTGAACGATATCAAACGTGCGGTATTGTGCAAACAGGATCAGGATAGCTATTAATAAGCCTACATCCCCTATCCTGTTCATAATAAATGCTTTTTTATTGGCCAGTACCGCGTTATGGCGGGTAAACCAAAAGCCTATTAACAGGTATGACGAAAAGCCCACCAGTTCCCAAAAGCCGTAAAGCAATGCCAAATTATCAGCTACTACCAAAGCCAGCATACTGAAACAAAAGAAACTCAGATAGGTAAAATACCGGTTATACCTGCCATCATGCCTCATGTAAGCCGTTGAGTAAACGTGCACTGGTAAAGCAATTATATTTACCAACAACAGCATTAATGCTGAAAGATTATTCAGCAAAATACCGGCGTAGATTTTACTACCGCCAATTACAAACCAGCGCATTTGCCAATGCAAGGGCAACTGGTTCCATACCCGGTTAAACACCATAACCGAAAGGATGGCGCTTATTAAAATGGCTATGGTTGATATCCACCCTGTAACTTTACCCCATTTTGCAGGAACAAAAAAGTTAACCGCAAATGCCAGCAGCGGCAGCAACACGGCTGCCAATGCCCTCATAATGGTTAACGAATCCTGGTATGGTAGATATGTTTCCAAATATTAGTTATTACTTCAAATTTTATTCAATGTGTATACCGGCTGTGCAATTCCCTCCCACGGAGGGTGCAGGGAGGGGTTTAGCAAACCTAACCCTTCCTCCTCCTTCCCCAAGAAAGGAATCGCACTTTCAGCGCTCTTTATTTTATCAATCCCTCAACTTATTAATTTCTCCCGGGTCGATAGTTTTATACCGGCGGTAAACATTTAATATTATAGCTAATGCTACAGCAGTTGTTGCCGCCGCCAGCACTATGGCAAACAGGGCAAACACCTGCCCGGTATTATTTATTTTGTCGTACCTGCCAAAGGCTACCAGGTTTAATATGGCGGCATTCAGCATCAATTCAATACCTATCAATATTTGTATGGCATTGCGTTTTGATACTATCATGTACACACCTACGCAAAACAGCGCCGCGCTTACTATTAAAAAGTCGGTTAAGTTTATCATTCCTTCACCTCCTTACGCGATAGATGTGCTGCGCCAACCAATGCTATCATCAGCAATACCGATATAGCCTCAAAAGGCAGCAGGTAACGGGTCATTAAATTTATGCCGATATTATCTGTTACCAGATCGTTTGGCTTTATTGCTGTTTTATTGGTGATGGATTGTTTTACCCAAATTAAGTTATCTGCATCGGTTTTAAGTACTACATAAATCATTACCACAAAAAACAAAGTAGCTAACAACAGGGCCGGCGATTTACCCACATTAACCAGTTTGCTTTTTTGCTGTTGCAGGATGCTAAGAGTTTCGCGGCCCGATAGCATAAAGGCAAATAATATCAGCACCAAAATACCACCAACGTATATTACTACTTGGGTTATTGCCACAAAATCGGCCAAAGCCAGCACATATAAGCCTGCCAAAGCAAACAGGGTGATAAAAAACATAAATATCGACCGCACCAAATTTTTGGTAGCTGCCACAAATAATGCCGAGCCTATCACAATAAAAGCCATTATATAAAAAAGCACCTGCACTATACTCATGCCCCCCCCTCCTTTTTTTGCATGGCGGCCAGTTTAGCGGCCTGCTTTTCGGCTTGTTGCTTTTCTAACAAGGCGCGCTTTTCAGCAGCTTCCTCGGGCGACATATCCGAAAACTCGTAGGTAAGGTTACTTAATTCAAAAACGGTTCTGTCGTACTGGTTGGTCATCACAATACACTCGGTAGGGCAAACTATGGTACATAGGCCGCAATACATGCACTTGGCCATATCAATATCAAACTGGGCGGCATACAATCTTTTAGTAGTACCATCTGATGTCTGACCTATCCCTGCGGGATCAGTAGTTTTTATTGATTCGATAGTTATACAATCAACCGGGCATATTTTGGCGCAAAGGTCGCACACAATACAATCATCAATCTCTACATCCAATTGGTAGCGGCCAACTTCGGGTATGGGCAGCTTTTGTTTAGGATATTGGATGGTATTGGTTCCTTCCAGTTTTTCAAAATAGTTATCCGAGGTTATAGGCACAACTTCCCTCTTCGCGTTCGACGCAAACAGGTGCCGCAGGGTTAAACCCAACCCCGTCATTGCTGTTGTAAATCCTTTTATTGCCCGTTTGATCATTTTTTCTGAATCACTGATTATCCTGATTAAAGGATTACACTGATCTTATATTTATTATTTAACTCTTTCAAATCCGAAATCGAAATTCCGAAATCCGAAATCACATCAACCATATCCGCCACACGCCTGATATCAGCATACATAAAAATGCCAGCGGGGCTAGTACCTTCCAGCATAGCGTCATTAGTTGGTCAACCCGCAGGCGGGGCAATGTCCAGCGTATCCACATTTGTATGCCTACCAACGTTAAGCTTTTAGTTGCAACCCAAAATATTCCCCATGCGGCACCTGTTGTCCAATTGGCTAATTGTACCGGGCCAATATTGGGCAATGGCGTGTTCCATGCGCCTAAAAAAAGTATTACACCCAGCATGGATACCAGAAACATCATACTATACTCGGCTAAAAATATAAACGCAAACCTTAAACCCGAGTACTCGGTATGGAAGCCTGATACCAGTTCTGATTCGGCTTCGGGGATATCAAATGGCGCGCGGTTACTTTCGGCTAACGAGGCTATAAAGTAAATAACGAATGCCACAATTAAATGCGGCGCCCTGAAAATATTCCAAGCCAATATACCTCCTACATGGCTTACGTCATAAAAACCTAAAAACTTTGCTTTCTCTGATGATAAAATACCCTGTTGTAAACCAATATCCTGCAGGTTCAAAGTCTGCGCAATCATTACTACAGCTATGATAGCAAACCCGGCCGGAATTTCATAAGAGATGATCTGCGCGGCCGACCGCATAGCGCCCAGTATAGAATATTTATTGTTTGAACCCCAACCAGCCATTAATATGCCCAGTGTCTCCATAGAAATGATGGCGAAAATATAATATAAGCCTAAATTAATTTTTGAAGGCACAATACCTGGCGCCCAGGGCAGTGCAGCAAAACCCAGGTATACCGCTATAAATATGATAAACGGCGCCATAATAAACAGTAGTTTATCGGCTGCAGCAGGGGTTATCAGTTCCTTTTGTACCAGTTTAACAATATCAGCAAAGGTTTGCAGGGAGCCGAATTTACCCGTTTCGGTAGGTCCAAGACGGTCCTGAATAAAGGCTGATAATTTACGTTCGGCATACACGCCAAACAAAGCAAACAACGCCGAAAAGCTAAAAAGCCCAACGGCAACTATGATATATGTAAGGTAATAATTCAATGAGTTTGCTTTGAGTGCAAACTTAATAAATGCTTAACAATTTAAGGCAGGTTACCTTATTAAAGTTGACCAACTTAGTAGCAATTGCTCGTTTTGAAGACTTACGAAGTTTTTGAAACTTCGTAAGTCTATTATAATTTTAATACGGGTCTTTAATTCTGGTCTAAGTTACGCTACGCTAAACTTAGACCTATAATTTTTTAAGCTTTCAGCTTAACGCAAGCAGGATGCTTGCTGCATTTTAGGTCGAAGTTTATAAACTTCGACCAGGTGGGGGCAAAATCAAGACTTACGAAGTTTTTAAAACTTCGTAAGTCTTCCCACACTTTGTAATTATTTACAGCTAAACTCAGTTACTGATACAAACGATGAAGTTACCGGAGCCGAAAAGAAACGTGAGGCATGGCGGTCAAACTCCTTAGTATCATCGGTAGTAAAAAACTGTTTGGTACCGTTCCGGCTCAATTGTCCATCCATTTTTGGATGCCGCTGAAGGTAATTAGCCAGGCTTTGCGCTACAATATCGCCCTGGGCTATCACATTGATATTGGGAGATAAGTTTGCTTTTATTTGATCCTGTATCAATGGATAGTGTGTACAGGCCAGTAATATAGTATCGATATTTATGGATTGCCTCATCAACTCATACAGGTATAAGTTAATAATGGCGTCGGCTTCGGGCTTTTCATAGTCGCCGCTTTCTATCATCGGTACCCAAAGCGGGCAGGCTTGCTGGTAAACTTTCAGATCAGGAAAAAATTTCTCTATTTCGAGCAGATATGAGGCTGATTGCACCGTGCCGGTTGTACCTAATACCCCTATCTCCTTTGTTTTTGAATACTTGCCTATCACCTCGGCTGTAGGGCGTATAACGCCTAATACCCTTTTGGTTGGATCAAGGGCCTGCATATCCTTTTGCTGTATGGTACGTAATGCCTTGGCTGATGCGGTATTACATGCCAATATAATCAACTGGCAATCCATTTTAAACAGCCATTGCACACACTCCCACGTGTATTGATGTATGGTATTGAACGACCGGTTACCATAAGGCGCGCGGCTGTTATCGCCCAGATAGATATAATCATATTCCGGCAATTTTTCGGCAATGGAGCGGAACACGGTTAACCCCCCAATGCCCGAATCAAAAATACCTATTGGTTTACCTGCCATATCAACAAAAATAAAAAAAGCCCCACGAATATTCGTGGGGCTATGTAAATGTATTACATTAAATTATTTTAAACCTAATTTAGCTTTTACTGCTGCCGTTAAATCATCAGCAGGAGGCGCTACAACAAGATCGGTAGATGATGTATTAAAAATGTATGTATACCCTTTTTCTTTAGCAACCGCAGATACCGCCGTGCGCGCTTTATCTATCAGCGGCTTTGTTAATTCATTTTGTTTTGCTTCCATAGTATTTCCCGCTGTTGTCTGGCCATCGGCAAATCTTTTTTGCAAGTCATTCAATTCTTGTTGCTTAAGTGTTTTGGTAGCCTCATTCATAGTTGCTTGTTTAGCTTGAAACTCAGTTGCTTTGGTATTGAACTCTGTTTGCAACCCATTTAGAGTTTCTTGCCATTGTTTATTTAAAGCTTCTAATTGTGTTTGTACAGTTTTAAGTTCAGGCAATGCTTTTATAACTTCATCAACAGCAACGTATCCAATTTTTGTTTGTGCTTGGGCAAAGCTGCTCATAAATACCATGCATAGTGCAACTGCAGCAACTTTTAATAAATTTTTCATTCTTCCTTTTTGTGTTTTTAATTATAGTACGATTATATGTATAAAATTTTTATTTAGCAAGTACACCGGGTTTTAATCCTAAACGGGTTATAACTTCGGCGCTTTTATCATAACGCGGGTTTGCAAATAACATTATCACCTCGCTGTTTTTATCAAATATCATATCCAGGTTATCGCTTTCGGCAACGGCTTGTACGGCCTTAGCCACTTTATCCTGTATAGGTTTAAGGGTATTGGTACTGCGTTGCGGCAGCTCGCCGTCAGGACCAAATTTTTGACGCTGAAAATCTTTGGCAGCTTTTTCCTTGTCCACAATTTCTGCCTCGCGGCGCTTTTTCATGTCGGCAGTCATTAACACCTGATCGGCCTGGTAGGCTTTGTACATCCGGTCAATTTCCTGGTAACGGCTGTCAACCTCTTTTTGCCATTGCTCAGACAATGCCGCCAATTGTTTTTGCGCCGAAACGTATTCGGGCATGTGCTTTAATATGTAATCAGAGTCAACATAAGCAAGCCGCTGCGCAAACGATGCGGTAAAGGCAAATATTGTTAAACAGGCTACTAAAAATATCTTCTTCATCATTAATACAAATTAATTAAACCCGCCGGTTATGCTTTGAGATATGGAGAAACTAACCTGCCCTTTGTTAGCAGACGGGTTTCCGGGGATAGCATCAAAGCCATAACCATAGTCAAGACCAAGCAAACCAAAAATAGGTAAAAATATGCGTGCACCAATACCGGCCGAGCGCCTTACGTTAAACGGATTAAACTGGCTAAAATTATTCCAGGTGTTACCCCCCTCGGCAAAGGCCAGTAAAAATATGGTTGCCGATTGGCCGCTGATAACCGGGTGGCGAAGCTCAAAGGTTATTTTGTTATATATTGGGCTACCAGGGTTATTATTAGCTGTATAATTTGAACCTACAGGAACTATTGAAAAGTTGGTATAACCTCTTAACCCCACAATCTCGCTTCCCTGTAAAAACTGGTAGCTTTGCATACCATCGCCCCCAAGCTTAAAGCGCTCAAACGGCGAAGGACCAACAATTGAGTTATACTGGCCCAGGAAACCAAAGCGCACTTGCTCCATCAATACAAACTTGCCAAACAGCCTGGTAAAGTTTTGGGCATCAAACTTAAATTTATAGTATTCAACAAAATGGTAACGCTGCTCCTGCGTGGCAATACGGTAATTAATATTATTAAATGCCGAATATGGCGGTGTTGCTTGTATGGTAAGCCTGATATTTGAACCCGAAGTAGGGAATATCAATTGGTCAAGCGAGTTACGGGTTAATTCCTGCGTTAATTTAATGTTGTACGATGTACCGTTGGTAAATAAAAATCCGGTAAAGTTATCCAGGTTATAATGGTCAAAGTTTAATGAATAATTTAGCTGGAACAAGTCATCGGGCCATTTTAATTTTTTACCCAATGTTACGCCCACACCATTAATACGCAGCTTATTATATAACGGGTTAGTAACGTCATAATAAAAACCAGTTGAACTTAACTGCGTATAGGCCGATACGGCAAAATAAATAGGTTTTTTACCACCCAGCCATGGCTCAGAAAAAGTAAACGAATAGTTTTGATAAGTTTTACCGCTTGACTGACCCCTTAAACTCAATTTTTGCCCATCGCCTTTTGGCAGCGGTTTATAATCCTTTAAGTGGAAGATATTACGCAACGAAAAGTTATTAAAGGTAAGCCCCAATGTACCTACCAACTGGCCGCCGCCAAAACCACCTGATAACTCTACCTGATCTGATGGTTTTTCAACCACGTTATATAAAATATCAACCGTAGCATCCTGCGGGTTTGGCATAATTTTAGGGTCGGTTTTGGTATCATCAAAATTACCCAACTGGCCAATATCGCGCGTACTGCGTATTAATACCGCTTTGCTAAATTTTTGACCGGGAATGGTTTTAATTTCGCGCATTACTACCTTATCATTGGTAATATCATTCCCTCTTACGCTAACGCGATTGATGGTGTATTGCGGCCCTTCAAACATTCTTATCTCCAAATCAACGGTATCATTATGCACACGGGTTTGCACCGGGTCGGCATTAAAAGTTAAATAGCCATCATTTAAATATAGGGTTGATATATCATCACTATTCTCGCCCGATCCTGTTAACCGTTTATTTAAAGCATCCTCACTAAAAATATCGCCTTTTTTTATTTTCAATATCTGGTTAAGGTACGTGTCAGAGTATTTTGCATTACCTGACCATTTTATATCACCAAAATAATATTTGGGGCCTTCGTGAATTTTAAATTTAATATCCACCGTTTGGCCGTCATGATTTTTAATGGTATCGCTTAAAACATCAGCATCACGGTAACCTTTGGCCTGCATGTTTTCAATCAGTTTTTGCTTATCCTCATCAAACTTGTTGGGCTTAAACTTCTTTGAGCCAAACAAATTATACCATTTACGGGTACGGGTAGATTTGCCTAACATTTTTTTCAGCCTGGCGGATGACAGATCCTTATTCCCCTCAAACGTAATGCTGTTAATCATTACTTTTTGCTTTTTATCAACCACTATATCCAGTATTATACTGTTAGGGTCTCCCGGGTCGGGCCTTTGGTTAATGGTAACTGTAGTGTTTAAATAACCTTTTTCGTTAAAATGACGCTTAATGATGGCGGTTGAAGTTGATAAAAGGTTCTCGTTTACTATTTTATTGGTTTTATCATTTAACTTTTTTTGCAGATCCTCGGCTTCGCCTTTACGTATACCTGTAATATGCAGGCGCGATAAACGCGGGCGCTCCTGTACGGCAATCTCCAGATAAATTGTATCCAGGTTAATTTTGGTAATATTTAACTGCACATCATCAAAAAGCCCCTGTGAATATAAGTTTTTGATAACGTTTGCGTTGGCATCGCCCGGCAGGGTAATTTTTTCGCCTTTGGTTAATTTTGATATAGTTATAAGGGTTTCGTTATCCAGGTTTTTTGCACCTGTAACTGTAATACCGCCCAATATAAATTCCTTAGGATTCATATAGCTCAAACTATCGGAAGGTAATACCGCCCTCGGTGCCGACCGCGGTACCTGGGCCATAGCAACGGTACCTATTATGGATAAAAAAACAGCAAAAAGAAATTTATTCATTCGGATATTTTAGTGGGCTAAAAATAATTTATACAGTTGTTAAAAAGTGTTAAAAGAAAAAATTTAGTTTACCTGCTCACTTGTCATACCAAAACGGCGCTCGCGTTTCTGGTAATTGTATATCGCCTCATAAAGGTCTTCCTTCCTGAAATCGGGCCATAATTTGCTGGTAAAATACAACTCGGCATAGGCAATTTGCCAAAGCAGGTAATTGCTTATACGATATTCGCCGCTGGTTCTGATCAGCAATTCCGGGTCAGGCATATCAGCGGTATATAAATTATTTTCAAACACTTCTTCGTTAATATCATCAATATTAAGCTGGCCGCTTTGCACTTTGGCGGCTATGCTTTTGGCGGCAAATACAATTTCGCGGCGCGAGCTATAACTTAAAGCCAGCGTTAGCACCAGGCCGGTATTTACCGAGGTTGTTTCGATGGCTTTGTTTAATTCCCTAAGGCATTTGGGTGGCAGCATATCCAGATCGCCAATGGCGTTAAGGCGTACGTTTTTTTTCATAAAGTTATTTATCTCTTTATGAATGGTGCTTACCATTAACTCCATTATGGCCATAACCTCCAGTTTGGGGCGGTTCCAATTCTCAGACGAAAAGGTATAAAGCGTTAAATATTTTAAATCAAGCTCGCAGGCGCCTTCTACCACATCCCTAACGCTAAGTACCCCGTTATGATGGCCAAACACCCTTAATTTGCCTTGCTCTTTTGCCCACCTGCCATTACCATCCATAATAATAGCTATATGATTGGGCATCCTCGGCAAATCGATCTGATCTTTATATTCCATTTTATTACACCTTCTCCTATAATATGGTATTGCGATATAGGTTTTTACAAACGGCAGAGGTACACCCAACCATTTTTTCCAGCGGACAAAGGTAAAACTTACTTTGTACTTTTTTAGTATCTGCCGCGAAAAGAAAACTTATTGTTAAATTAAAGCTGAGGATGCTTATAAATTACCCTACCCGGCTGCTAATAATAGCATTTTGATGTAATGAAAGTAAATGAAAGGGTAAAGTTGATAAAGAAATAATTGTCGTGCGGCCTCATATCGCCGCGCTGTGTGCCGGGCGATGCGGGGGGGGTACCCCTATCGGCCAGTTTAAATGCTATATCATTGGGGCCGCTAAAGCTGGTTACCGGCGCATAAAAGCCGCTTACATCGTCCAAATAATCAGTAAAGGCATAGCGGTAGCCAATATCAGCAATAAAATTCCATGCCTGGGTAAAGTTAAACTTAATACCTGCACCATAAATAGCGGCCATAGTACTGGTTTTATAAGGCTGTGCCTGCCCTTCGGTTTTTAAAGGCTGCAAATTGTAGGTTTGGCCCTGGTAAGTTGCCTGCGGATTAAAGTGTGTAAACGCACCGCCTATAAATAAATAAGGTGTGTAGCGGTTGATTGTGACCGATGGAATGTATTTCATAAAATTAACCTCGCCAACCAGGCTCACTTCCTGCAAAGTGGTTTTAAAGCTTAAATTACGGTTTACAAACTGCGGGTTGCCCGATGTGCTGTCGGCCCCGGCAATGGTACCGGCATTAGCGCCTGCACGCAATGAAAAATACTCGTTAAAATTTCTTTTTATCACAATACCAGCTACGCCTCCGCTAACTTTTAACGGATTGTTGGGGTTTAAATCGCCCATGTAGCCTGCCAGCCCACCCGAAGCGCCAACCTCCCAGGTTTGTGCCTGCGCACAATAAGTTATGGCTGTAAAAACAAGGAGGGTTAAAAATTTACGCATTAACAAAGTTAATAATTGCGGGCATCAAGGCCCCACAACAATTTGTTTCTTAACGTTGACAAATAGCTTTCATTGTTTAGGCGGATAAGGTTAAGCCCAAAATCGGCCTTTTTAACATGAAAACGGGATGGCTTATTGATTACTGCCGTGCGCGAATCGCACGAGAGCAGGAATTTATTGCTGCGGCTCTCAACCTCAAATGATAACACACTGCTATCGGGCAAAACTATAGGGCGCACATTTAAATTATGCGGCGATACCGGTGTTAAAACTATACCGTTTGATTGCGGGAAGATAATAGGCCCACCGCAGCTTAACGAATAAGCTGTTGAACCGGTAGCGGTGGCGATGATGATACCATCGCCCCAATAGGAGTTTAAAAATTCGCCATCCAGAAACACCTGCATGGTTATCATGGCCGAGTCGTCGCGTTTATGGATGGTGATATCATTAAGGGCAAAATTACCTTCTGGAAATACATTGAGGTCCGATTCGATGCTTAGCAGCGTGCGGGTATCAAAGGTATAGTCCTTATTTACTACGGCATGTATGGCGGCAGCAATATCGTTTTTATTTACACTGGCCAAAAAGCCCAACCTGCCAAAGTTTATACCTATAACCGGTATGCCTGAGTCGGCAATAACGTTTACCATATCCAACAGGGTACCATCGCCGCCGAGGGTTAAAAACAAATCAATAAACCCTTTTATTTTATCGGTGCTTTCAAGCACCTTATAAGTAACGTTGGTTATTTTACCGGCTAAAAAATCACTGAGCTGATGGTGCACATAAATTTCGACATGATGCTGCGCCAGCGTATCAAACACCTGCTGTATAAACGGAAGTGTTGCCAGATCATTAAACTGCCTGCCGTAAACTGCTATTTTCATTATTGTAGTTCATGGTTCATGGTTCATAGATCATGGCAATGAACCATGAACTATATGCTATGAACTAATTATAAATTAAGATAATTCATCAATGAATCATACCTATCCATTGAGTTATCGTTATCGCTATGATTAAAGGTGGCCTTTATATCATACTCATACCGCAAAAAACTGGCAACAATGCCTGATATATCCTGCTTGTTTATTTTTAAGGTGACATCCATCCTTGTTGAATCGGGATAGGTACTGATATATGAGCTTAATATCTGCGCATTGTCCGATTCGACTATTTGCGCCATGTGCGCCAGCGAGTTATTGCGGCTGTTTATCTCCAGCACAATAATGCCGCCTGGTTGGGCTACTGATGTAAGTTTGGCAAAATACTCGTTCATGGCATTGATTGATATTATGCCCAGGTAGTTCCTTTTATTATCAAGTACAGGCACAACGGTTAGCTGTTGCTCATAAAACAATCGGATAACATCATAAATATGCTGATCTTCTAAAACATAAGGGTTTACCAGAGATAATCCTAACGCGCCAATTTGTACCTCGTGGTCAGGTTCGGCAAGTGTGTCCTGTTCGCTAAGCAGGCCCAAAAACTGATCTTCATTAACAATGGGCAAATGTCTCACATGAAATTCGGCCATGCGGTCCAGTACTTTCTGAATGGAATCAGAAGTATGAACGGGCGGAATTACGTCAGATATGAGTTCAATTGCCAGCATTTATATATTTCTTTTATCTAAAAACTCCTTTAATATACGATTAAATTCGGCAGGATGTTCCATCATTGGTGCATGCCCGCAACAATCAATCCAATTTAATTCCGAGTCCGGCAGGGTTTCATGAAACTCGTCGGCAACCTCGGGCGGGGTTATCTTATCATTTTTACCCCATATTAAGGCTACCGGGATATGTATTTTATGCAGATCCTTTTTCATGTTATGGCGTATAGCCGATTTTGCCATAGCCAGCAGCCTTATAACACTATGACGGTCATTAACCAGTTTGTACACCTCGTCAATCAGCTCGGGGGTAGCAGTAGCCGGATCATAAAAGGTATATTGTACGCGCTCCTTTACAAATTCATAATTTTCGCGGCGCGGAAATGAACCGCCAAAAGCATTTTCATATAAACCCGAACTGCCTGCCAATACCAATGCCTTTACATTATCCTGGTGGGCTAAAACATATATAAGCCCCACATGTCCGCCAAGCGAATTACCCAAAATGGTAACATTCTCCAGTTTTTTAAACTTGATGAACTTATTTAAAAACTTTGAAAGTGTTTTAACGCCTGTAGTAATCACGGGCAAATCATAAACCGGTAGTATAGGTAATATTACCCTGTATTTTTGGCTAAAAAACGCTATTACCTCTTCCCAGTTACTTAAACCACCCATTAAACCATGCAACAGTAACAGTACCTCGCCTTTGCCTTCTTCAATATATTTAAAACCGCGTTCCTGTTTTAGCACAAAATTCATAGTTCCGTTATAAGTGTTTAAGTTTCAAATATCGCCCAATATTTTGGGCTAAAGTATAATTATTGCAATAAAATAGCCAATTATTGCTGGCATAATAAATTAAAAATATTATCCTAATAACTGCCGTACAACTTCTGATATAGTTTTACCATCAGCCTGGCCCGCCATTTCTTTTGATGCCACGCCCATCACCTTGCCCATATCCTGTGTTGAGGTTGCACCCAGGCGGGTAATAATATCCTGCACAGCGCCTTCTATCTCAAACCGGCTCATTTGCTGTGGCAGGTAAGGTTCAATTACACGCATCTCGGCCATTTCTATCTCATACAGGTCCTCCCGGTTTTGCGATTTATAAATATCAGCCGATTCTTTGCGTTGTTTTACCAGTTTTTGCAAAACTTTTATTTCAGCATCCTGGGTTAATTCTTCGGCTGCACCTTTTTCGGTTTTTGCCAAAAGTAAAGCTGCTTTAATTGACCGTAAAGCCTGCAAGCGCTCGGGCTGTTTAGCCAGCATGGCTTGTTTAATATCCTGATCTATTTGTGTGGTTAATGACATGGTTTTTTTTATTTCGGATTTCGAATTTATTTATTTGCACATCGCATGCACAATTATTGAATTAGCGATTTAATAAATTGGTTTTATATCATCTGCACATTTGCATATCCGCACATCTACTTTTTAAATATATTAAATACGCTTGCCTGTGCGGTTGGCATAACAGTTAATTCATTGATATTTACATGCGCCGGGCGCGATGCTGCAAACCAAATTGTTTCGGCAACATCCTCAGCAACTAACGGCTCAAAGCCATCGTATACTTTTTTGGCGCGTTTCTTATCACCATTAAAACGCACTTCAGAGAATTCTGTTTCAACCGCCCCGGGATGTATGCCAGTAACCTTAATGCCGTGCGGCAATAAATCAATACGCATACCTTTGTTTAAGGCATCCACCGCAAACTTGGTGGCGCAATACACATTACCATTGGCATAAACCTCTTTACCGGCAATTGAGCCTAAGTTAATAATATGCCCCATACCATTATCAATCATCCAGTTTGATACCACGCGGCTAACATACAGCAAACCTTTTATATTGGTATCAATCATGGTTTCCCAATCGTCATAACTGCCTTTTTGTAATGGATCAAGACCCTTGCTAAGCCCTGCGTTGTTTATCAGCACATTAACCTTTTTCCATTTTGCCGGCAATTGCTCCAGGTTGTCAATTACCTGTTCGCGGTCCCTAACATCAAATGCTGATACGGCAACCTCGGCATTATGTGCCTTATTTAATTTGGAGGCCAGTTTTTCTAAACGGTCAAGCCTGCGCCCGGTAAGTACCAGGTCATAACCTTCGCGTGCAAACACATGCGCACATGCCTCGCCTATACCCGATGTAGCGCCTGTTATTAATGCTATTTTAGCCATGGTAATAGTAATAAATGCTCTGCGAAATTATATTTTTTCGGTGAGAAAAGTTGCTTTTATAAATAGTTTGGTGTTTACTCACCCCGACATCGCTAAGCCGCTCGTCGACCCTCTCTTCGCCTTCGACGGAAAGAGGGTGCTTTGAGTTTAACCCTCTTTACCGCTTGCAGCAGAGAGGGTGACCCAGCGCAGCGTAGGTCGGGTGAGTTACTCAAAAATCAAACTGAACATTATTGTATGTAATGACAGCTTGTTAATAGGGCTTGAAAACGCGTTGTTATCATGATATAATACATCGCCAAATGAGTTGGAGAGTTTTATTTCGGGCGTCATTTTAAAAAACTCAAAATATATCTCGCATCCCAAACCTACATCGTACGAACCAAAGCGGCTTACATTTTTTAATACCTTATCAACAGGTGCCGCGTTA
>JAICMD010000221.1 GCA_025929405.1 Mucilaginibacter sp.
CATCATATCCAGTACATCATGGTTAACGCTTTTGCTGAATTGCCCGTCTATTAACTCCTCTATACGTTTTAAACGCGCGGCAGAATATCCGCTGAATGATTTATGAAAAAATGGGTTAAATGTGTCACTTTTTATCGGCGCGGTTGCATCAAACACCCTGAAATCAGGGTCAGTATCGCGCTGTATAAACTGGTCAACCTCGCGCGGCTGCGGTGCCAGCGATTCCTTTTTATCTTCAAAGTTCTCTTCTTTTAAATAGCGTTTATCTATCTGCCACATGTCTGCCAGTATCAGCAATAAAAAGGTTGCCGATAATATGGTAACATTTATTTTTTGTTTGATGAATGCCCATAGCACGCCAAAAGTAATCAGGATAAATATTAGTGAACGTATGGCATCCGCACGTGCCAAACCAATACGGTCTTTCACCATAGCGTTTGCAACATTATTGGCCATTGTATTATCGCCTTGAAAAGCCTGGCTCAGCATATTTACGCCATCGGTATGGTTGGTTGCTCTGAAACTTAAAAGCAGGTCAGGCAGAATAACGATCAGTAAGGTTAAGCCGCCAACTATGTAAAGGGTAAGTTTTAATTTTTTAAACAGGCGAGCATTGTCGCGCTCTTCAATAGTTTCGCGTATAGCTAAAAACGCCAGTATAGGAAAACATAGGCTGGTTACTGCCAATATAGACTCAACCGCCCTGAACTTGTTATAAAGCGGAAAGTATTTAAAGAAAATATCAGACACGAAGGGCCAGTTACTGCCGAATGATAGCAGCATGGTTAATAATACCGTAGCCAATAGCCACCATTTGGCGCGGCTTTTTACCACCAGTAACCCAAACACAAACAAAAAGCAAATTACCGCACCAAAATACCACGGGCCGCTGGTGCCCGGTTTGTTGCCCCAATAAGTGCCAAGTCCCGGCACACCGCCGCTACCTATCTGGTCGGCATATTTTACGGCATCAGCTTCGGGCAGTCCTTTAGCTAAAAATACTTTTGCCGTTTCTGAATTTTGATCCAGTACCTCGGTACCGCTGCCGCCGCCATAAGCGTTAGGTATTAAAAACGTAAGGCATTCGCCCACGCCCTGACTATACTGGTAGGCATAATCTTTATCCAAACCATTACCCGGCTCTTTAATGGTAGTTAAGTTTGATTTGCCCCGTATGGTATCTTTCCCGTACTCATAAGTGCTCCACAATATAGATGCATTTACCGCAAGTGCAAGTATCACACCTGCCGCTAAATAACCTAATGATTTAAAGAAAGCCGGTGTGGTTTTGATTTTTACAGCATGATATAACTCAACAATCACCAATATAATAATGGCAAACATCAGGTAATAGGTCATTTGTATGTGATTTGCCCTTATCTCTAAAGCTAAAAACAATGCCGTTAATGATGCGCCTAATAAATGCCTTCCCCGCAAGGTTAAAATAATACTGGCCAGTATGGGCGCAAAAAATGCTATGGCAAATTCCTGGTTGGAATGCCCGGCCACAAGGTAAATGATATTGTACGATGAAAAGGTAAAGGCAATTGCCCCCGCTGCCGCTAACCACGGATTAAGTTTTAAAACGGTAAATAAAAAGTATGCGCCTATTAATAATATCAAAACCGTATCAATAGGGTTTGGAAAAATCGCCTTCGTTACCTTGATAATCTGGGTAGTAATATTGTTGGTATAGGGTGCCCATATCTGGAAAGTAGGCATACCGCCAAATATCTGGTTGGTCCATAATATGGTGGTGTCCTTGGCTTTGTATTGATTTATTTCGGTTTGGGTGGATTGTGCTCCGGTTACGTCAACCTGGCCCAGGGTTTTGCCCTGAAATGCAGGTGTAAAATAAAGAAAACATATCGCCAGAAATATGCCGATAATGGCAAAGTGTATGCCATTGCGTTTAAACCAGTTATTCATTTAAAATTGTTGAGTGGTTATTTATAATCTCCCAAAAATATAAAAATGTAGCAGATTTTTATGGTGATTGGTTTTTTATGTGGATTGACAAATTTTTATTGAAAATTGACAGTCATGCCGAACTTGTTTCGGCACCCCACAAGCTAAGTAGACTGATCCGTGAGATCCCGAAACAAGTTCGGGATGACATAGGATGCAAGAGTAACTAATTCAACAATTCTGAGAAGCAATCCAATAATAAGCCACACCCAACATCAGGATAATGCCAATAACATAGGCAATGATAATAACACGGGTATATTCCTCGCGGTTGCGACGGATGTTGAAGAAATTATATAGCGCTAAAAAGCCCATAATTACCCAAAAAAGCCAGTTGATATGATCGCATGAGGTAAACAGGGAGATGGCTACTGCCATTACCATAAAGTTGGCTATGATAAGCAGCATGGACGAAGGCGTATTATTATGCCTGCGTCTGCGCTTATATAGCTCCTCGGGTATCATTTATTTTTTTACTTCTTCGTAATCTACAAACTCGCCTTCGCTATCAGGTATATTGCTTTTTTTCCCTTCGGGGATATAATCAACCTTTATGCGGCCGGTAGGCTGCTGCGGCGGACGGTTATAATTATGCTGTTGCTGCTGCGCTTTGTTAATAACGCTTTGAAAAAGGAAAGGCAGCAACAAACGCACCAGGGCGCGTACTATGTATAATATTAATATAGATACAATTAAAAAACGTATAAGTATCATTTGATGGAAATTAAACGTACAAATATAATAACATTAACGTGTAAAAGGTTTGCTTATGATTTTACACAATGATTTGATAGGTGAAGATGGGGATTGTTACAAGAATATCATCACCAATTGTCATTCTGAGCATAGCGAAGAATCTTGTAAAAGCGGCAAGCAAGGCGTATTAAGATTCTTCGCTACGCTCAGAATGACAAGCTGGCTATCTGCACATCTGCATATTTGCACATCCGCACATTATGAATATTTCTCTTCCATCATTTTCTCCAAAGCAAACATTTCATCACGCAGTTTGGCGGCGCGCAGGAAGTCCATATCCTTGGCGGCAGCAAGCATATCCTTTTTGGTATTATCGATGGATTTTTTCAGATCGGCCTTGGTCATATATTGAACGATAGGATCGGCAGCCAGTGTAAGGCTCTCCGTTTCCACATAAGCTTTTTGTACACCGCCTTTAAAATCAACTACCGATGTTTGTTCAATAATGGCTTCTTTTGATTTGCCAACGGTTTTGGGCACAATACCATGCTCCAAGTTGTAGGCTATCTGTTTTTCGCGGCGACGGTTGGTTTCATCAATGGTCACCTGCATGGATTCGGTAATGGTATCAGCATACATGATAACCCTGCCACGGTCATTACGGGCAGCACGACCAATAGTTTGTATTAATGATCGCTCCGACCGCAGAAAACCTTCTTTATCAGCATCTAAAATAGCCACTAATGATACTTCGGGCAGGTCCAATCCTTCGCGCAGCAGGTTAATGCCTATCAGTACATCAAACTCACCTAAGCGCAAGCCGCGTAATATTTCCACACGTTGCAGGGTTTTTACTTCGCTATGTATATAACGGCATTTTATACCCAGGCGGTCCATGTATTTGGCCAATTCTTCGGCCATACGTTTGGTAAGGGTAGTTACTAATACGCGGTCGCCTTGTTTTATGGTTTTATCAACTTCGTCCAGCAGGTCATCCACCTGGTTAATTACCGGGCGAACGTCAATCACAGGGTCAAGCAAACCGGTAGGGCGTATCACCTGCTCAACCACCACCCCGCCCGATTTTTCCAGTTCAAAATCTGCCGGAGTTGCACTCACATAAATAGTTTGCGGTGCCAGTCGCTCAAACTCCTGGAAGTTTAACGGGCGGTTATCCATTGCCGCAGGCAGGCGGAAACCATAATCAACTAAGGAAATTTTGCGCGACCTGTCGCCGCCATACATGGCACGTATCTGCGGTACGGTAACATGGCTCTCGTCAATCACCATCAGGTAATCATCCGGGAAATAGTCCAACAAACAGAATGGCCGCATACCCGGCGCGCGCCCATCAAAAAAGCGCGAATAATTTTCAATGCCCGAGCAGTAACCCAACTCGCGTATCATTTCCAAATCGTAGTTAACCCTTTCTTCCAATCGCTTGGCCTCTAAAAAGCGGCCGTCATCAATAAACTGCTTTTTGCGGGTTTCCAGTTCTTCCTGTATGGCCCAGATGGATTGTGTAAAACGCTCGCGCGGCGCAACGTACAGGTTAGCGGGATATAGCACCATGTGCGTCATTTTCTCCAGCGTTTTGCCGGTGCTTACATCAAAGCTGCTAAGCTCCTCAATGTCATCGCCAAAAAAAGAAATGCGGTAAGCATGATCCATATAAGCAGGAAAGATATCTACCGTATCGCCTTTAACTCTAAAGGTGCCGCGCCTAAAATCGGCAGTGGTACGGGCGTATAATATCTCAACCAGCCGATGCAAAAAAGCATTACGACTGATGCGTGTGCCTACAGCAAATTTAAATACCGAGTTGGCAAAATCTTCCGGATTACCCATACCATAAATACATGATATGGATGATACCACAATAACATCGCGCCTGCCGCTCATTAATGCCGAGGTAGTGCGCAAACGCAGCTTTTCAATCTCCTCGTTTATCTGCAGGTCCTTTTCAATATAGGTATTGGTGGTAGGTATAAATGCTTCGGGCTGATAATAATCGTAGTAGGATACAAAGTAGTTCACCGCGTTTTCGGGGAAGAACTGTTTAAACTCGCCGTACAATTGTGCGGCAAGGGTTTTATTATGACTCAGTACTAACGTAGGGCGCTGCGTTTGGGCTATAACATTGGCAACGGTAAATGTTTTGCCCGAGCCGGTAACACCAAGCAGCGTCTGTGCAGGGTCGCCGTTATTTACGCCTTCAACCAGTTGTTTAATGGCGTTAGGCTGGTCGCCGGTGGGTTGGTATTGAGAGGTTAGCTTAAAATCCATGTATAGTACAAAGTTAACGATTAGTAGTAACGATTTTGTGGTTGTAATGTTACGTTTAACAAAGTAAATGATAGGTTGTGACAACGGTATGTCAGTAGGGTTGCGTTGACTCACCCGACATCGCTCCGCTCGTCGACCCTCTCTTCGCCTGTGGCGGAAAGAGGGTTGTTGTGTGTGAATCAACCCTCTTTGCTGTTTACAGCAGAGAGGGTGGTCCAGCGTAGCGCAGACCGGGTGAGTTAACTATCAAAGTAAAACCGGACTATGGTTTTACTCCATTGCTAAGGAATGACGAGTAAAAATTTATTTTCTGTTTTTTGCTAATTCAGGGTGCCTATGCTGATGGATAATGGCTATAATTACTAACCGTTTGGCAGGCTCGTCAATATAAAAATGAATTGAATATGGAAAAGTAGAACAATGAGCTAAACGAATACTTTGATATCTTACTTCGTAATGTAGTGGGTTTTTGTGTAAATGGCCAATACATTGTTTAACATCTTCGGCAAACCGTTTTTCTAACCCCTTTTGTTGCTGGAAGTACCATTTTTTGGCTTCACGTATATCTAAAAGCGCTTCATCAAAATAGAATAACTTCCAGGTCATTATTCTTGTCTGCGGTCAAGTTCTGCAATAAGTGAATCGATAGGCAAAACTCGACCGGGGTTTGTTTGAATAGCTTTTAAACGAGTATCAATCATTTCTTTTTGCCAACCAGGTAAATTAGTATCTGCGTTGTCAAGTTCGGGATATTTACTTTTAAGCATCTCCCATTCTTCAATA
>JAICMD010000058.1 GCA_025929405.1 Mucilaginibacter sp.
GGTATTTGGATTGATGCACCACAAATTGATCTGCAAACTATAACCTCAACTGCTTTTGGTATTTTACAGGCTACCCGCTCGCGCATATCAAAAACCGAATATATATCATGCCCAAGCTGTGGCCGTACCTTGTTTGATCTGATGGAAACCACGCAGATGATACGCAGTCGCACCAGTCATTTAAAGGGACTTAAAATTGGTATTATGGGCTGTATAGTAAATGGCCCCGGCGAAATGGCCGATGCCGATTATGGCTACGTAGGTTCCGGTACTGATAAAGTTACCCTTTACCGCGGCAAGGAAGCCGTTAAGAAAAATATCAGCTCGGCTAATGCCCTCAATGAGTTGATAGATATTATTCGCGCTGATGGTAACTGGATAGAGCCGACAGAAAATTAATTTTATCAGACACAATGGCAAACATTGTCTATATAGCAACCAGTATTGATGGTTACATTGCTAAAAGCGATGGGGGCATTGACTGGCTCAACGAAATACCCAATACCCAGGGCAGCGATTATGGCTTTGGCGATTTTATGAGCCGTATAGACGGTATATTGATGGGCCGCAGTACCTATGAAATTGTGATGGATTATGAAGTTTGGTTTTATACTAAACCGGTTTATGTATTAAGTAACTCATGGACCCAACTACCCGGCAAATGGGCACACAAGGCGCAATTGCTTAAAGGCGATATCGTAGAAGTAATTGATACCCTTAATCAGCAAGGGATAATTAATATTTATGTTGATGGCGGTAAAGTTATTCAAAGCCTTTTAGCGGCCGATAAGATTGACGAAATGATAATTACCCGCGTACCCATTGTTTTAGGGTCAGGTATTCCCCTTTTTACTCCTGATTTGCCTGAACTTAAATTTGAACATACCGGAACTGAAACTTATGAAGGTGGATTGGTAAAAAGCAGCTATGTAAGGATAAATTACTGATCTGGGCCGAGATAGTAATTGGATTGAGCCGGTTTTATATCTGCCTATTATTAATTGTAAAATAATCGTCCCGGTTAAGTATCATGTTAACGGCATTCCAGTTTTTGCCTGAAACTATCATAAAAGTATTTAATTCGGGCCGAACTTTAAATCCAATTTTCTCATAACAAGCAATGGCGTTTTTATTCCAGTCAAATACATTTAAATCTACAGCAGCGTGTGAGGTTTTTGTAAATAAAAGGTTGATCATTTGATGTAAGACCTGTTTGCCTATCCCTTTATTACGCAAGCTTTTGTTACCTATCAATATTCTTGAAAATCTTGGTAATTCCTTTTCAAAATTTAGTTCGCAGTGCCCAATAACTTCGTTGGTTTCTATCAATCTTATTTTGTAAGGAGATTTCTTTTCTTGTAACAGATAGTTGTTTAATTGCTGATGAGATAAGGGATAGGTAAACAATGGCCCCGCAAATTGTATAAGCTCTTCCTCGCTTTCAATCCAGGATATAAATCTGTCAAAATCATCTTCTGTAAACCTTTCTAACAGGATCATAGTTAAAGATATAATTGTATTACAGGATTCAATGAGCGAACAAACCAAATAAAAGTTAGTTATTTAACTAGAGCGTAGCTTATATCAAAGTTTCCTGAAGCATGCTTGGCTGAAAAATATATTTTATACCGTTCGTTATCCGCGTTAGTAATTTTAATAGAATCTGTTAAAGTTCCCTCTATTACAGGCTTATCAATAACTGTTGCCGAATTTGATTTTATTCTAAAGTCAAGTTTGCCGCTATTAACCGTTACTGAATATTTTAAATAATATATCCCTTTTGATGGCAACGTAATATTAAAATCCTGCCGGCCATTAAAATCTGTAAACGATGCATAACTATGTCCGGGCTTGTCGCTGCCGTTCCAATGTTTGGTGTAATTTATTCCTATTTTATCATTCAGGAAACAGGAATTAAAAAGTAAAGTAAGGAGAAAAAAGCAACCAATTACTATAATAGATTTTTGTTGAATTTTTGATTTTTTCATTTGTTTACAATAAAATTAAAACCATTCTTATTCGCTGAGTAAAAATAGTTGATATGCTCTGCTACTTGAATGATACTAAAGGTAAATATCATATTGCGCTTTACGAAGTTTTTTAAATTAATGGGGTAATTAATTGGACAAACAATTTACAAATTTTAAAACCCTGGGCATTCTAACAGGTTATACTTTAAAGCAATAACAATCATGGCAAAAAGTGTAGCGGACCAGTTGGTACAAATGTTGGTAAATGCAGGGATAAAAAGAATTTATGCCGTAACCGGCGATAGTTTAAACCATATTAACGATGCCGTACGGCGCGAGGGCAGTATCCAATGGGTGCATGTGCGGCACGAAGAAGCAGGCGCTTATGCCGCAGGTGCCGAGGCTCAGCTTACCGGTACATTGGCCTGTTGCGCGGGCAGCAGCGGTCCGGGGCATGTACATTTAATAAACGGGTTGTATGATGCACACCGCTCGGGCGCACCGGTTATTGCGTTAGCAACTACTATCCATTCGGTTGAGTTTGGCAGCGAATCGTTCCAGGAAACCAATACTATAAAGCTATTTGATGATTGCAGTTATTATAACCAGATAGCCATCACTCCAAAACAGCTACCGCGCATGTTGCAGGCGGGCATACAAACTGCCATACAACGCAAAGGCGTTGCCGTAGTTGGTGTCCCCGGCGATCTGGCAAATATGGATGCCGAAGAAATAGAAACATCGTTAAAAAATTACCATAATCAACCGGTAATTACTCCTTCGCAAACAGATCTTGAGGCGCTTGCCGGGTTACTGAACAAGCATAAAAAGATAACCATATTTTGCGGCATAGGCGCGGGCGATGCGCATGATGAGGTTGTTGAGCTATCGCAAAAATTAAATGCAACGGTGGCTTATTCCTTCCGGGCTAAAATGCATATTCAATATGATAACCCTAACGAAATAGGTATGACAGGTTTACTTGGTTTGCCCGCCGCTTATCATAGCATGCATGAAAGCGACTTGCTGCTAATGCTGGGAACGGATTTTCCTTACACCGCCTTTATGCCTGCCGATTGTAAGATAGTGCAGATAGATATTAAGTCCGAACGCATTGGCCGCAGGGCAAAAGTGGATATGGGTTTATGCGGATCGGTAAAAGATACGCTAACTGCATTATTGCCAAATATTAAACAAAAAACTGACGATAGTTTTTTACAGGCGCAATTAAAATTTTATGCTGATGTAAAGGAAAAGATGCAGACTTATGTAAATGATACAGGCGAACGGGAGAATATACACCCTGAATTTGTAGCCAGCCTGATAGATGAACTGGCCGATAAAGATGCGATTTTTACGGTTGATACCGGTATGAGTTGTGTTTGGGGCGCACGATATATAAACGCTACAGGTAAACGGGTTATGCTGGGTTCATTTAACCATGGTTCAATGGCCAATGCTATGCCGCAGGCCATGGGTGCTGCGCTTGCTTGCCCCGGCAGGCAGGTAGTTGCCCTTTGTGGTGACGGCGGAATATCTATGTTGCTGGGTGATTTGGCGACTATAGCGCAGTATAAATTACCGGTTAAAATAGTGGTGTTTAATAACCACTCACTGGGTATGGTAAAACTTGAAATGGAAGTGGCCGGTTTGCCCGACTGGCAAACCGATATGGTTAATCCCGATTTTGCTTTGATAGCACAGGCAATGGGCATGAAAGGTGTAACCATAACCGATCCGGAAAATGCATTACAATCTCTTCGCGAAGCTTTTATGTTTGACGGACCGGCAATTATTAATATACTGACCGACCCCAACGCGCTGGCCATGCCGCCAAAAGTAGAGTTTGAACAGGTAAAGGGCATGGCCCTATCTATGACTAAGCTTATACTAAACGGTAGGATGGATGAAGTAGTTGATACAGTAAAAGCTAATTACAAACATTTGCAGGATGTTATTTAGGTCATTGGAGCATTGTGTCATTAGGTCATCGACAGGAAAATGACTTAATGACCCAATGACTTAACGGAGCATGTATTTCTTCCACCATTCACTATTATATGCTCCGTCAACCTCGGTAGGTTTGCCAGGTTCAGGAACAAAAAGTTTAATGTTTTTTTGCTGCGCGAGTTGCTCCAACCGTTCAATGGGTTCAAACCAGTCATGCAGGGCCAGGTTAAATGTGCCCCAGTGTATGGGCATCATCAATTTACCTTGCAGTGCAATATGAGCGTTTGAAGCATGATCAGGCCCCATGTGTATATCGGGCCAGTTTTTGCCATAAGCGCCTATCTCCAGCATGGTTAGGTCAAATGGCCCAAACATAGCACCAATCGCCTGGAACCCATTGAACCAACCCGAATCGGCACCATAAAATATGGTGTGCTTTGGCCCTTTAATTACGAAGGATGACCATAAAGTTTCATTTCGGTTGAGGATGCCTCTGCCCGAAAAATGCCTGGCAGGTGCTGCGGTTACAACCGTATCATGGTCTATCATTACGCTGTCGCCCCAATCCAGTTCAGTAATATAGTTGGCATCAACACCCCAGCCGGTAATGTACTTCTTTACCCCTAATGAGCAGAAGAACGGCACTGTTTTGCCTGCGAAGAATTTAATAGTGGCTTTATCCAAATGGTCATAATGGTCGTGCGAGATAATCACAGCATCCAGCGGCGGCAGATCGGCAAGCGCTATTGGCGGCTGAAAAAACCGCTTCGGCCCAAAGCTTTGCGAAAACGATACCCGGTTGCTCCAAACCGGGTCGGTTAATATGCGTCTGCCATCTATCTCAATTAATAAACTGGAGTGTCCCACCCAGGTAATGCGCAAGCCGCTTTCTGGCGGGGTTGTATAAATGGATGTATCTGTTTTAAACGGCCCTAACGTATTTACCGGAACCGCTTCGGCTTTATTGATGATATATTCTTTTAAAATAGGAATAAGCTTGCCAAAGCCCCCGGCATCAGTAGGTATAACGTTTATAAATTTCTTTCCTTTTTTCTGCGATCCTGAAACACTCATAATAATCTTATTCCTTTAAAAATTTAATAACGTCTTCGCAAACCTGCAGCAGATGAGCCGGTAATACCGTATCAGCATACGGATGAGAGCCGCCAAAAACATGGTCGCCTTTTTTTATAACTGTAAATATGGCGTTGGGTTGAGCCGCTTTTAACTCTTTAGCATGGGCAAGTGGTACGGTAGGGTCTTCGTCGCCATGTATAATTAGCCAGGGCTGCGTTATTTCAGCAGCTTTGGCCGGAATATTTAAACGGATAGGATGACGGTCAAGATCATCCAGCAGGGTTGATTTTACCGGCATTTGCTGCCCGGTACGTGAGTTGGGGAAATACATTACGCCCTGTAACCGCCATTGTTCCTCTGCTTTTTTGGGCCATAGGTTACGAAAGCCCGAAATAGAGGCCATAGTAACCAGTTTTTTTATGCGTTTATCCTCGGCAGTTT
The DNA here is from genome assembly GCA_025929405.1 of Mucilaginibacter sp. GTDB lineage: Bacteria > Bacteroidota > Bacteroidia > Sphingobacteriales > Sphingobacteriaceae > Mucilaginibacter. The sequence goes on from JAICMD010000058.1 coordinate 5,439, forward strand.
TTATAATGCTGATGCCACCACCCATGCTATGCCCTATTAGATAAACATAAGGTGCACGAGGTATGGATGTGCCATTCATGGCAAAATCAATTACCGTGTTCAGGTCTTCCAATTCAATACTAAATGTATTGTCACTAAAAGCTATCAGATCAGTAAAATCAACCGGATGATGAACACTCGTGCCGTTATGCGAAAAATTGAACTTTAAAAATCGGAATCCGTGTTGCGCAAAATATTCGGCAACCAGGTTATTGGTGCCCCAATCTTTAAACCCCTTAAACCCATGGGCGAAAATTATCAACGGGGCATCTCTAAAATCATCGACGTAAGTAAGGTCAACCAGCATGCCCCGGCCTTTGGCCCCTGATAAGGTAAAAACTTCTTTTTTGATCATTTTTATGGTAATTATAGCTCAAAGTCAATTACTATCCAAATTGTAAAGTAACTGTTAACGTGAAAATTATTAGAGATATATAATAATGCATACCTTTTTTATTAAAAGTATATCAAGGCAACTACGCGGCTATTAGCATCGTTATTAATTTGATTATTTATCCTGAATTTTGGACGCATAAACAATTAATATGTTAACGAATGCGCCATAATTTAAAAACATTCTAAATACAGTGGTATGACAAAGGTTTGACATTGGTTGCTGTTAAGGTTGTTATTTTTGTTGGGTTAAAATTTAAACTACATTGAAGCATCTAAAAGTCATTGCTTTTACACATAAACAAATTGAGCTTAAGGAATTGGGCAAGCTGGTTATTTGCCAGGAGAACCTGACCGAAAAGCTTCATGCGGTTAAAGCCGAGTTTGGTATAGCTGAGATTTTTTACCTTGCAACCTGTAACCGCGTGGAGTTTGTGATGATTACGCCGCAGGTGGTTGATAAGGCATTTGCCAAAAAGTTTATTGAAAAGTTTAACCTGGGCATGTGCTCGCACCACATGGGCAGCTTTATTGATGCCGCCAGTATTTATGAGGGCCGCGAAGCGCTTAACCACCTGTTACGTACCTCGTGTTCACTGGAAAGTCTGGTCGTCGGCGAAAAGGAGATACTGGCCCAGTTGCGTAAAGCTTACGAAGATTGTAAGCAGGCAGGGCTTACCGGCGAAGGTTTACGTATGTTTATGGACCGTACCGTTAAAACAGCCAAAGAAGTTTATACGCATACCAATATATCCCGTAATCCTATATCGGTAGTATCCTTAGCCTATCGTAAGCTAAAAGACCTTAAACTTTGCCTCAATGCCCGCATCCTTATCATCGGTGCCGGCGAAACCAACCAAAACATCTCCAAATATCTTCAAAAACATAAATTTTCAAACTTCTCGGTATTTAACCGCACCGTAGCTAAAGCCCAGCAACTGGCTGTTGACCTTAACGGCGAGGCTTACGATCTGGAAGCTTTGAAAACCTATAATAAAGGTTTTGATGTAATCATCACCTGCACATCAGCGGTTGAACCTATTATCACTCCTGAAATATACGCCACACTTTTAAACGGTTGTAAACACCGCAAAACCATTGTCGATCTTGCCATACCAAATGACACTGCGCCTGAAGTATTAGAGCAATTTCCGGTTAACTTTATTGAGGTGCACTCATTAAACGAGGTTGCCAAACGTAACCTGCAGGAACGCTATCAGGAGCTTACCCATGCCGAGGAAATTATTGACCAAAACATCTGCGAGTTTATGGTTCAGCAAAGGCAGCGCCGCGTTGAACTGGCTATGCGCGAAGTGCCTGAAAAAATTAAGGAGATACGCCAAACCGCCATTAACTCGGTTTTTGCTGATGAATTGCAAAATATGGACGAAAAATCGCGTGATGTACTGGAACGTATGATGAATTACATGGAGAAGAAATATATCAGCGTACCTATGGTAATGGCTAAGGATATATTGATCAATAATAATTAATTTATCCTTCCAACTTCTGCAACAAAGCCGGCAGCTTTTTGCCTATCTGCTTTTTCCAACCCATTCTCATCACCAGGCTAATAACAGCCATTTTTAATCCTTTATATCCCGAGTGTTGCAGTTTTAAAATAGTGCCGCCGCAGGTTGGCTCTAAAGTAAAGCTTAATACAGTATCTAATTCTGCAAAAATACCTTTAGTGGCTTTGTCAGCAGTTTCGGAGTGTATGCCAGCACAGGCCAGTGTTTTTTCGCCGCTGGCCTTACCACGATAAGTATATGCTATATGTTTCTCAGGTTCAAGGGCGATTATCTGACAATGGGTTATGCCATCCCAGCCTTTTTGCGGTGCCATCCTAAAGGTAAACTCATAACCCATAACCGGTTTAATATCATTTTGCATAAACCATTTGCCCAACAGTTCGGCGTCTGTTAAGGCTCGCCATACTACTTCGGGTGGGTAAGGCAGTATTTGTTTTAAGCGGATAGTTCTATTCATACGTTGCAAAAATAATAATTCTAAAAACGTGCCGGTATTTAAACTGTTATCAAATCATGACTGAAAACTATAATCTTGATCGTTTCATTCAGGCACAGCAACATGATTATGCCACGGCCCTTGCTGAAATTAAGCAGGGTCGTAAACGCAGCCACTGGATGTGGTATATATTTCCGCAGTTGGCAGGGTTGGGTTATAGCGATATATCTAAATATTACGCCCTTAAAAACGCAGAGGAGGCACAGACATACTTAAATCATCCTGTTTTAGGAAAACGATTGATAGCGATTTGCAGCGAACTATTAAAACTACCCGGCAATAACGCTACCCAAATATTCGGCATGCCCGATGATCTTAAATTGAGATCATGTGTTACCTTGTTTTCCTCCTTACCAAATACAAATATTGTTTTTCGGCAGGTGCTTGATAAGTTTTTTAATGGGGAAGAGGATGTGCAAACGCTGAGATTGGTAGGTGAATAATAATACAGTGTCAATCTAAGACACTATATTATTATTCACTTGGCGGACCAGCCGGATCCATCCAGCAGTATTCCCAATGATGGCCGTCAAGGTCGTCAAAGCTATGCTGGTACATCCAGCCGTGGTCGGTAGCCGGATCGGGTATGGTAGCCCCGGCGGCTTCAGCTTTATTTACTATAGTATTCACCTCATCTTTGGTTTCGACACTTATACATATTGATACTTCAAATTCTTTGGTGGTATCAACTAATTTCTTTTTAGCACTAAACGACTGAAAGAAAGGTTTTGTAAGCAGCATTACATAAATAGTATCGCTCACTATCATGCAAGTTGCCTGTTTGCTGGTAAACTGCGGATTAAAAGTGTATCCCAGTTTGGTAAAAAACTCAACCGACTTGTTCAAATCCTCAACAGCCAGGTTTAAAAAAATTTTAGTTGCCATATTATAGTTTAGTGTTTATGCAAATGTATTTGTACAATGTTAAACTAAAGGGTTATAAACAAGACAATATAAGGGGGAGTTTACGACAAGGCATCAAAAATTACCTATATCGCCTTTATTTAATAAAAAGTCCTGCCAAAGGGCCTCAAGTTCTTCAACCAAATCGGGCTTTATAGAAATGCCGGATGCCTGCGGCGTCCAGTTTTGGGCAGTAAGGTTGCCTGCTTTTAAAATATCGAGGGTAAGTATAGGTTCCTTATCAGGATTAAGTAATACATCAAGCGCAACTTCTACACGGTAATAATGCCTGCCCTGGCGAAAAGCGGGAAACGGATCGGATGAAACTACTCCGGAAGCAAAAATACCTTTAGGCTCAATACCTAATCTAACTATAAAAGCCCTATCGCCGGGTTGTATTGATTTATGGGCTATTGCGCTCCAGTTATCTTTAAAGGTTCCGGTAGCCTGTAGCTTTTTAATATCATTATCAATATCCTCCCACTTGAATTTTAGTGGGTTCCAGCCAAACAGGTAGGCTTTCATTATTCTTTCTCGCTAAAAATTAGCTGATTGCCAAATGGGTCATAAACGGTCATGTTAATTGAACGTTGGTTCCATTCAGGCACTTCAAGGCCTGGGCGGCCATATTTATAATGTTTATCATTAAGCTGCTGATGATATTGACGCAGGCCTGTAAAGTTCTCAATATTAACATGCGCACCCGGACTGCCATCGCCATGATGTTCTGATAAATAAAACGAGGCGTCATTTAATGATACCTGCATAAACTTTGGCGTAGTGCCCGGCTCAAACTCATGTTCCCAATCAATATTAAAGCCCAGCCAACCCACATAAAACTCAATGGCTTTAGCGTGATCAAACATGCGTAAAATAGGTTTAACAGTTGCCATAAAATTAATTGCTACGATTAGTTTAAATCCGAAATTGAAAATCCGAAATCAAATTACCCTCTACCCATCAATTCATCAACTTTATTCCGTTCGGTTTGCAGTTCGCGGGCCAGTTTCTTTTCCTTCTCATTGGCTTTGGCTTTAAAAGTTTTAAACTCTTCTTCCAACTCGTTATATAATTGGGTACGATAGGCAGCTTCGCGTTTATTACTGCCCGAACGGGCAACCACAATAATTGTTACAGCAACTGAAACAATAACCAACCCCCACATTATTAAATTATAGGTGCTTTTGGGTATTGTTGCTCCCGCAACGTCAATCGTATCTGATGCCGAAAGTGATGCTTCTTTATCGGCCACCTCAGCTTGCAGGTCGCTGATATTTTTGCTTTGCGATGCTATACTTGCCTGGGCATTTTTCAGGTTGCGTTTGCTGGCATTTAAAGTATCCATCACATTTTTCCACAAGGCGGCCACAAATGGTTGTTGGTAGTTATATACTTTAGTTAGCAAATATTGGTATTGCGCATTAAGGCTTTTGTCAACCGGTTGAGGCGGTACAGTAGCTATAGGGGGGGCAGTAGCAATTGGGGCCGTAGCAGTTGTGGCAGCAGGTGTTTGTGCAACAGATACAGTTTTGGCAGCTTCGGCTTTTTTTAAGCTATCAGCTTTACGTGCTGCCGCCACATCATATTTATTTTTTGCAAATGCGCCATAAGCGTAATGACTATATGGTCTGCCTGTTTTTGGGTTTATAGGTACGCCATTGGGGGCAGTTTTGGCAGCCGGAGCAGCAATTTGTTTTTTAGCAGGTGTGTTTCTTTTTACACTATCCTGCGCAAAAACCTGCGCAGCCAGCAGGCCGGTTACTAAAATAATAGCCATTATTCTCGGCAAAAAATAATTATTCATATTGTAAAATTAGGCAATCGTCAGTTAATAAAGCAAACAATAGGCTTTTTATATTAAGTTTGCTATACTTTTACTATTGGTTACTGTTTACGATATTTTACCCGTCATGGTTATATTAGCACAATGAATATTGGAATTATTGGTTTAGGTGATATGGGGCGGTTATATGCCAAGGCCTTTGCAAAGGCAGGCTACACCGTTTGCGGCTGCGATTTGCCTGCCAACCGCCAACAGTTAGAGGCTGAACTTAACCCGCTTGGTATAAAAATACTTGATAGCGGTAAGGAAGTATCTGCAACAAACGACCTTATTATATATTCTGTTGAGGCCGATAAACTGGAACAGGTGGTGTCTCAATATGCAGCTTACACTAAACCCCGAGCTATCGTTGCCGGGCAAACATCTGTTAAAACGCCTGAGATTGCTGCATTTGAAAAGTACCTGCCCGAGAATGCGCACATTATTACTTTTCATGGTATGCATGGGCCGGGTTTTGAACCTAAAGGACAAACACTGATATTAATAAACCATCGCGGAACAGAAGAAGCGGTGCAGCGAATGGTCGACCTGTTTACTGCCATCGGCTCGGAAATTGTTGAAATGACCGATTTCCATGCGCATGACAAAATAGTAGCCGATACCCAGGCCGTCACCCATGTAGGCTTTGAAAGTATGGGCACCGCCTGGAAGGAAGCCGGTTTTTTCCCGTGGGAGAATGCATCATACATCGGTGGTATTGATAATGTTAAAATACTAACCACCCTGCGCATATTTAGCTATAAAGCGCACGTATATGCCGGGCTGGCAATAATGAATCCTTATGCGCGCCAACAGGTAAAAAGATACGCGGTATCTGAATCAGAACTGTTTAAACTGATGATACAAGAGGAGGAGGCTATCTTTAGAGAAAGGCTTTACCGGGCACGCGATTTTGTTTTTCATGAAAGCCGCAAACCTATTATGTTAAATGATAAGGTAATGAGGGAGTTTTCGTTAGAGAATAACCATAAACTGCAAAAGCCCAATTCGCATTTAAGTATATTAAGCATGGTTGATGCCTGGTACCACCTGGGTGTAAACCCTTATGATAACCTGATATGCCAAACGCCGCCGTTCAGGCTTCGTTTAGGTATTGCTGAATATCTATTTAAAAATGAAGAGCTGCTTGAAGAATCCATTCAAGCTGCTTTATATGATAAAACCATTCGCGGTGACGATTTGGAGTTTCACTCTGCAGTAAGGGAATGGTCGGCCATAATTGGTTATGGCGACATGGAAGGCTACAAAAAACACTTTAATGATGTGCAGGCCTTTTTTGATGGCCGTTTGGAAGAAGGTAAAAAACAAAGCGCCGAATTAATAAGAAGATTGATGATGGAATAATGTCTAAACCAGGATTTTTAGGATTAATTGATAATCATGATATTTTTAATCTTATAATCCTAAAAATCTTAAGAATCTTAGTTAATCTTCACGTAACCTTTCATCCGTATAAACAATCTCAGTTTTACCGTGTGCCAATGGCCTGCCTTCTTTATCAACCGATACAAATACAATCTTATCAATAGTAAGAATGGTTTTTTGGGTTATCTTATTCCTAACCTCGCAGGTAAGTGAAAGTGATGTTGTGCCAAAGTGGGTGGCTTTGATGCCTAACTCAATAATATCCCCTTGTTTTGCTGAGCTTACAAAATTAATCTCCGAAATATATTTGGTAACAACCGAGTTGGTACCCAATTGAATAGTAGTATATATAGCCGCTTCCTCATCTATCCAGGCTAACAATCTGCCGCCAAATAAGGTATTATGCGCATTTAGATCTTCGGGCTTTACCCATTTGCGTGTGTAGAAGTTCATTTGGCAAAGATAAAAGATAACGAATGTAAATACATCGCCCACTGTGTTTTGTTTGTTGTTTTGTTTAAATGCTAATGTAAATGAGCATTTGTCAGGCTTGTTTTAGATGCTCAAAATATTTCTTAAAAAATAACTTACTAAGTATTTGACATTTAATGTAAAGTTGCTATCTTTGCCGTCCCTTTCGGGGGGAATAATATGCCTTGAGCGAAGCCCTACTGCTTCGATGGGCACAAAAAAATAGAAAAAATGTCAGGAATTATTGGTAAAAAAGTAGGAATGACCAGCATTTTCGATGACACAGGGAAAAATATCCCCTGTACAGTGATCGAAGCTGGCCCTTGCGTGGTAACACAAGTAAGATCAGTTGATACAGACGGATATGCCGCTGTACAATTGGCGTATGGCGAAAAGAAAGAGAAAAACACTTCTGCTCCCTTAAAAGGCCACTTCCAAAAAGCCGCAACTACTCCAAAACGTAAACTTGTTGAATTTAAATCTTTTGAAGACGAAAAATCTTTAGGTGACACTGTTACTGTAGATATCTTCGCTGAAGGAGATTTTGTTGATGTGGTTGGTACGTCAAAGGGTAAAGGTTTTCAGGGTGTGGTTAAGCGTCACGGATTTGGTGGTGTGGGTATGCAAACTCACGGTCAGCATAACCGTTTACGTGCTCCGGGTTCATTAGGTGCTTCATCTTGGCCTTCACGTGTATTTAAAGGTATGCGTATGGCGGGCCAAATGGGTAATGAGCGTGTAAAAGTTCAAAACTTAGAGGTTTTGAAAGTGTATGCCGAGCAAAACCTGTTGGTAGTTAAAGGTTCCATCCCAGGGGCTAAGGGTTCATTCGTAATAGTGGATAAATAAGATGGAAGTTAAAGTATTAAACGTATCAGGTAAAGAAACAGGTGCCAAGGTGCAACTTCCTGAAGCCATATTCGGTATTGAGCCAAATGATCACGCTATCTATCTTGATGTTAAGCAGTATTTAGCTAACCAGCGTCAAGGTACACACAAATCAAAACAGCGTAATGAAATTGCAGGTTCAACCCGCAAATTATATAAACAAAAAGGTACAGGCGGTGCCCGTGCAGGTAGCGTAAAATCACCGTTGTTTAATGGTGGTGGCCGTATTTTCGGTCCGCAGCCACGTGATTATAGCTTCAAATTAAATAAGAAGCTTAAACAACTGGCACGTAAATCAGCCTTATCATATAAAGCAAAAGATAGCAACGTAATAGTTTTAGAAGATTTTAGCTTCGATACTGTTAAAACTAAAAACTATGTACAGCTGGTTGCCGATATCAAAGCTGCTGATGTGAAAACATTATTAGTATTGGGCGCGGCAAATAACAATGTGTATTTATCAAGCAGAAATCTGAAAAGAACCAAAGTAGTTACTGCCGACCAGTTAAACACTTATGATGTGTTAAACGCAGGTAAATTAGTATTAACCACTGGTGCTGTTAAAGTTTTGGAGGAAGCATTAGCTAAGTAATATGGAAATTTTAAGAAAACCCCTACTTACTGAAAAAGTAACTCAATTAACTGAGAAGCTTAACCGTTATGCTTTTATAGTTGATCCAAGAGCTAACAAAATTCAGATCAAATCAGCCATCGAAGCCATGTACGGTGTAAATATTGAGGCTGTAAATACAATGAAGTACGTTGGTAAACTTAAACATCGCAATACAAAAGCAGGTTTGGTATCAGGCCGTATAGCTACGTATAAAAAAGCGATAATTACGTTGAAAGACGGCGAGGCAATAGATTTTTATAGCAGTATATAATATAGAGATGGCAGTAAAAAGATTTAAACCGGTTACGCCCGGTACACGCTTCCGTATCGATACTAGTACGTCTGATATCACTACAAACGTTCCTGAAAAATCGTTAGTAGTATCTTCAAACAAAAGATCAGGCGGACGTAACAACTCGGGTAAAATGACCATGCGCTATTTAGGTGGTGGCCATAAGCAAGCTTACAGGTTAATAGATTTTAAACGTAATAAGTTTGATATCCCTGCAAAAGTTGCAACTATTGAGTATGATCCAAACC
>JAICMD010000155.1 GCA_025929405.1 Mucilaginibacter sp.
AAATATATGGTTACCGGCAAAAGCAATGCAAACTCGGTACTGAATATTATTACGCTCGCGAGGGAAAATGCGCGTGGCGTGCAGGAACACATCACCAAGGATCTTTGGCAATGCCTTAATGAGTATTACCATACCATTAAAGATCCCCGCCTTGAAAAAGCCCTGCTGCGCGAGGACCCGATTGGCGTACTGGATGTATTAATAAAACAGGTTATGCTGTATTATGGCACCGTTGAAATTACCATGGAGCGCGGCGAGGGCCGCGCCTTTATGAATATCGGCAAATATTTGGAGCGGGCCATACAGTCTGTGGATATATTGGACACCAAATTTGGTTCAATAAGTGATAACCCTGACCTGCTGACTGATACTACCTACTGGAAACACCTATTATTATCATTAGGCGGTTATGAACTTTATTTAAAAACCTACCGTGAGGGTTTTGAAGCCGAGAATATACTGGAACAAGTTGTGTTAAATAATGACTTCCCACGTTCGGTAATCTATTCGGTAAATAATATACAGCGGTATTTTGACAGGTTAAAAAACAACAGCAACATGGAAGATTTTAGGGAAATGTCTTTTCAGATAGGGCGGTTACAGAGTCGTATTAAATACAGTTCGGTGCGCAGCATTAAACAGGAGGGTTTGCATACCTTTTTAACACAGATACGCAGCGAATTATATGGTGTAGCCAATGCATTGAATGAACATTATTTTGCGAATTCATAGTGATTAGTTAATTGGTGATTAGAGATTAGTTTGTAATAATTATTAAATAAAATACCCTCTTTCCGCCGAAGACGAAGAGAGGGTTGACAAGCGAAGCGACGTCGGGGTGAGTAAACTAACCGACGAACAAATAAACATTTATGCCTGAATTTGAGATACAACATATTACCCGTTACATTTATGAAGCGCCGGTGCGCGATAGCGCCAACCAGATTATTCTGTTCCCCATAAAGGACGAATACCAGAATGTAATAAAGCAGGACCTGATCATTACCGGGCATCCGATAGTTGATACTCATATTGATTATTACGGCAACGAGGTTGGCAGCTTTACCTATAGCGAGCCGCATACCATGCTGGTTATCAGTTCAAAACTAACGGTAAGCACAAAACACAGACCTTTGCCGGTAAATGATATATTTCCGTCGCAACAATGGCAGTACCTGGATAGCCTGAAATATGTAGTGCCTTATATTGATTTTTTAAAGCAGGAATATTTTGAGGGATTAGAGGATCTGGAAAAGATTGTGGCGGCCCAGCGCTCGCCTGATGATACGCCCTACCAGATAGTTATGCGCTTTTGCCAGTACGTGTATAATAACTTTGAGTACATTAAAGGTGTAACCAGCGTTGAAACCACACTGGATGAAATATGGAAACTAAAGGCCGGAGTATGCCAGGACTTTGCCCATATCCTGATGGAAATGCTGCGCCTGATGCATATACCAGCGCGATATGTAAGTGGTTATATATGCACCACTAAAAATGGCATGCGGGGTGAAGGTGCTACCCACGCCTGGGCAGAGGCGTATATACCTGATTATGGTTGGCTTGGTATTGACCCTACTAACAACTGCATCGCCAATGAAACGCACATTCGCCTGGCTGTAGGCCGTAATTTTACGGATTGTTCACCGGTTAAAGGGGTTTACAAAGGAGCATCAGGACATAAGCTGGAAGTATCCGTATCTGTTGATGACGAAACCACAATGATTAACGAATACCTATCCATTACCGAGGCACAGCCCGAAACAAAAGCACCTATATCCACCTTCCCTAAAAACAGTTACCAGCGCTATATGGAAATGGTACAACAACAGCAGCAGCAACAATAAAATTGTCGTCATTCGAAAGCAAAGAATCTTGCATAATTTGCTAACCGCTTTTATAAGATTCTTCGCCACCGCTCCAGAATGACAAGAAAGACTTAATTTATTTTACCTCGGTTGTGGCGCTGGTCTACCGCCACCCATTCCACCACCTCCCGGACCACCTATTCCACCTGCGCCAGGGCCGCCTACTCCAGATCCACCGGGACCGCCGCCTATGCCTACACCAGGGCCAGCGCCATTCATATCATCTCCGTTATCGTCCTGATCCTGCAATTGGTTGTTATTGTCATTGCCGTTGCGGTCCTTATCTTTTAAACCCTTACGCCCCTTACCTGATTTATCATTGTTATTCCCGCCAAAACGGTATGATAATGTAAACAGTACAGTACGTGTTTGGAACCTCCGCTCAGAGTACTGATCAGATACTATACTTGCATTGCTGATATGTGTATCTGATACAAACTTACGGGTGTTAAATATATCGCGCGAGTTAACGCTCAGGGTTAACGATTTATTAAGGTCGTACTTTATACCACCATCAATGCCATAGCGGGCATGCATAGTACCTTGCGCCACTACCTGCGATCCCTGGTAATCGCCGCGCAATTGTATACCTAATGCCTTTGTTGGCTTAATACTGGCGGTTAAATTTCCGTTCCATGCAAAGCCCGATGTTGTAGCAATATTATATGGCGCATAACCTTCAATGCGTTTATAGTACGCATTTACGTTAGCTGTAATATCAAATATTGACGATGGGCTTATCTTGGCTATCAACTCATAACCGGAGTTTGATGCACTTGCCAAATTCTGGAAGGTTGATAAAGTGGTGTTGGCGTTAAGCAATGTTGATACCTGCTGTATATTATCATTGGTAAGCCTGTAATATAACGATGATGTTAATGTTAATGCTTTCCAGTAGTTAATATAACTTAACTCTATTGAGTGAGTATCTTCGGGCTTTAAATTAGGATTACCCTGCTGATAGTTAAGTACGTTACTTACGTCTAAAAACGGTGATAGCTGCCTGCTGCTTGGCCTGCTTACGCGGCGGCTATAGCTTAATTGCAAGGTTTGGTTTTCAGTAAGCTTATCTGTTAAAAATAAGGTTGGATACAGGCGCAAATAGTCCTGTCTGTTATTGGTAACCAGATTGTTTGTGGTTAACTCGGTATTGATATGCGAGTCTTCCAGTCGCAAGCCCCCCTGTATGCCAAACTTACCAAACTGGTGTTGATAATTGCCATAAACTGCGTTTACATTCTGTTTATATATCAAATCGTTTGACAGGATAGGGCTAAAATTATATTTGTTTGCAATTGTGTCAAAAGGGTTTATTATATAATTATTATTGCTTTTGCTAAGTGTTGTGCGATAACCGGCTTCAATTTGTCCGTCCTTTAACGGGAGTGTATAATCAGCCTGTATATTAAAGCTGTTATCATGTCCGTTGGTAAAATTATGGTAGATGTTTGATGGTAATACAGGCGGAACGTAATTATTAATAATAGTGCTCAGGTAATCCTCATCGTTGTTTTTATCATTTGAGAAACCTATGTTAGCCGTTAACACTTCCTGCTTTTTGGCAAACTTATGTTCAAAATCCAAATTCAGGTCAACATTGGTGCCTGTACCCATTGATGTGTTATTTTGTGTTTGCTTTTGATATAAGGCCCCGTTTTGGGTTACTGTAGTACCACCGCTTTGAAAACGGTCACGATCGCGGATGTTAATATTATCCGAAAAACTAAGCGTGTTTTTATCTCCAAGAAAAAAATCAATACCACTACGGATATTATGGCCACCAAAATCGAAAGTTTGGTTATTTATCTGATCGGTATGTTGCACCGTAGTTGTACCTGATGAATTTTGGGTTGTGTTTTTGGTGCTAAAGCCGCCGCCATCGCGGTTGCTTTTACGGTAGCTGTAATTGCCGTAAATATTTACTTTTTTGGTTTGATAAGCCAGGTTTACCGAAGCATTTTTTGTTTGTTGCGTACCCGCAGTAAGAGATGCGGAACCCGTAAACCCAGTTTTGGTATTACGTTTAAGCACAATGTTAATGATGCCTGATTGCCCTTCGGCCTCGTATTTTGAGGATGGGTTGGTAATTACCTCAATAGTTTCAATTGAACTTGCCGGGATAGATTGCAAAATGTCTGAAAGGTTACCGCCCGTAAGGGTTGATTGCTTGCCATTTATTAAAACCCGCACACTGCTTGAACCACGCAGGCTCAAATTACCATCTACATCCACCTGTACAGATGGTACGTTTGCAAGCAAATCAGTTGCCGAGCCGCCCTGGCTCACTAAACTTTCGGCTACGCTGAATGATTTTTTATCAATACCCAGTTTTATCTGATCACGCTGGGCAGTTACAGTTACTTCCTTTAGTGCACCTTTTGATGGCATCAGGGTAATGTTTGGAAGCGTTATATTCTTTTTAGTATTGCTTATTACAATGGTATCTTTTACAACAGACAGATACCCAACATAAGTTATACGCAAAGAATATGTGCCATTACTTAACCCCTTAACGGTAAACTTACCGTCAATATCCGATTGCATGTTTTTGGGTGGCTGTGCAGCATTTTTTTTAGTAACAACAACTGATGCAAATGATAAAGGCTGTTTATTGGCCCCATCAATTAATGCGCCTGATATTGAACCGCTATCTTGTGCAAAAAGCCTTGCAGAAAATAAAAATATAATTAATGGTAGGATGATGATTTTCGTGTTCATCCCGCAAAAATCAGGTTTTATTTATCCTTAAAGGAAATTATGGCTGTAACTTTCTTGCTAAAAAAGCACTGTAACGCATTTTTTAACAATGCATGACATTAACCTGACAATGCACCGTTTGTTATTCAGCTTTTTTAACAGCAGCCAACAGATCATCAACTTTGGGTACCGTAATAAATGATTTTACAACACTGCCCTTTTTATTGTATACAACAATAAATGGCGTAGTGGCAATCTGATAATAACGCATTACGGGATAATCTGATTTGGGCGTATATTCTGTACCTACAGTAAAGTTGGGATATTTGGCCAGATTATATTTTTTGTTAAAATCTTTAATCGCCCTTAAAAACGGGTATTCCGTTTTGGTATAAGTAATCATAACCACCTGAATGTTTTTAAGCTGATCCATTTTAGGCTTAAGCTCAGTCATTAAATGTTCGCAATGGCTGCAGCTTGGTTCAAAATAAATAAGCATTACAGGCTTATTCTTATGTAAGGATGCCGGGGTAGCAATGCTGCTATCGGCTTTGGTAATATGGTATTTAACTAAAGGTCGTTTAGTTTCAATATTTTCCTGGGCATGAGCTAATGCAGCTATTATAATCAGGCTAAACAGTAAGAATATTTTTTTCATTAGTATAATTAATTATGGTGAACACAAATGTACTAAGCTTCCAGCAATTCCATTTGCCAGCTCACATGCTCCTCGGTTACAGGATATAACGCATTATCGCGTATGGTATGATAAACTGCGTTAAATAAATTGGTGTAATCGCCTTTTTGCGAGGCAATATACTCTACTGTTTTTTCATCATTGGCACCTATAGTTACCAGCTTGCCCTCGCTGCCTGCCGGCTCAATACCATAAGCTTCATCCAACGGAGACATACCTTTATCAAGCTGCGCCTCCTGTACATCTGTACGGTGCTTATGAAAGCTGCCCAGTGTACCGTGCACCACAAAGGCAGGTATAGGCTCGGGTATTAACAAACCTGAGGTTAAATAAACATTAAAATGTCCATAACTTAACCGGAAATTAAAATAATCAACCACTATGGAGTTGTCCCGCTGCGAAAAGGTAGTTTTATCAAAACTAAGGGGCTTGCCAAATAATATTAATGCCTGGTCAATAATATGCGGGGCAAGGTCATACACTAATCCGTTTACGGGGGTTTTAGTTTCTTTAAATGGTTTTACCTGAAGCAGGGGTTTATAACGGTCGTACCTGAAGTGCACCTCAGTAATCCGGCCCAGTTTACCGCTTTGTATTACATCTCTTACGGCCATAAAATCACTATCCCAGCGGCGGTTTTGATAAAACATTAATTTGCAGCCGGTAGCTTTGGCTGTATCAAATAATATCTTTACCTCGGCGGCGGTACCTGCGGCAGGTTTTTCAACCAACACATGCTTACCGGCCAAAAGCGCCTGCCTTGTCAGGTCAAAATGGGTAAAGTTTGGCGTATTAACTATCACCAATTCAATCTCGGGGTCGGCAAGTAGTTCCTCAACACTGTCATAACTTACAATATCAGGGTAAAAGGCGGCCATTTTTTTCTGATTGCGCTCAACAACGGCTTTTAACTTAAACTGTTTATTGGTGCTTAAAAAGGGCGCATGAAATATCCTGCCCGACATGCCGAACGAAATAATACCGGCTACAACTGGTTTTGACATAGGTTTTATAATACTGCAAGTTTTATCGTGCCAAATTATTATTTAAAATGCATTATCACAAAAAACAAGTGCAACAAACGTGCTATTTATGCATACTGCTATCAATGCTATTCATGGCATCCAGGTGCCTGTTAACCAGCAGCAGGTTTTGGGCAGCATATTTGCGCAGGTCGGCATCCACTACATTTTTGGAAGCCTGCTGAAATAATTTCACACCATTTTTATGGTCTTTCAGCATATAACTCAGGTATACTTTGTCAAAATCCTTTCCGCTATTCTGGCTGAGTATCGCAATTTGGCTTTGTAATGAAGTATCAATGGCCGGTAGGGATATTTTCTTTATAATAGCTATAATCTGCAGCTTTATTTCCCTTTTAGTATAGTTTTTCACCAGTTGTGCACCAAAGTTTTTGATGCGTTTATCCCCCCCTTTTTGTATGGCAAGTTTACCCAGCTCAATTTCGTTAAGATTTATCCTCTCAGCATCTATAGCAAACTGAACATCGCCCTTGTCCATAAATATCTCGCTAGGAGCTTCTTTACGTTTTTCAGTTTGTTTATTATTATCACAAGCCTGTATCAATAACAATAGTAAAATAGGCAACAAAAAACGCAGGGTCTTCATTTTCAGGCTGATAGTTTTTATAGAGCAATAACAAGCTTTATTGCCAATGGTTTACTATGCTAAATATAAGTTTAATATAAGTTAGTATGGCGATAAATAAAGTTTTATTATTTTTGAGAACACAGAAAAACTATAACTATGAACTTCCCAGCCGAACTAAAATACACCAAGGACCACGAATGGATACGCATTGAAGGCGATACCGCATATATAGGAATAACCGAATTTGCACAGCGCGAATTGGGTGATATTGTTTACCTGGATATTAAAACCGTTGGCGAAACTATAGGTAAGGACAAAGAGTTTGGCACCATTGAGGCGGTAAAAACCGTATCAGATTTGTTTATGCCTGTTACCGCAGCCATAAATGAAATTAACCCCCTGCTAGATGCCCAACCCGAACTGGTAAATACCGATCCTTACGGTGATGGCTGGATGATAAAAGCAACTATAAGCAATACTGCCGAGTTGGATACGTTATTATCGCATAATGACTATGCCGCTTTGGTGGGCGAATAATGATATGAAAAGCGTTAAAAATAAAATATTGCTGATTGCGGGTATTGGGCTAATGCTTAGCCTGAGCGCCTGCGGCATTTTTAAAAAGGATTGTGGTTGCCCACATTTTGGACGGATAAATACTACCCACACCGATATTAATATTCCTGCGTAATTTAATTGTCATTCTGAGCGATAGCGAAGAATCTTATACACCATACCGGCCGCTTTTACAAGATTCTTCGCTATCGCTCAGAATGACAATGGAATTTATTTAAACGGGTTGGTTATACCCCGCTAAATACCGAAAATCCACCATCAACATTCAGGATCGTTCCGGTAACAAAGTTTGATTCTTCGCTTAATAAATATATAAGCGCGCCTATTAATTCTTCAGGCTGGCCAAAGCGTTTATAAGGAGTGTTTTGCATAACCAGTTTACCGCGCTCGGTATAGCTGCCATCCGGATTGGTTAACAAGGTACGGTTCTGTTCGGTTAAAAAGAAGCCAGGAGCAATGGCATTCATTCTGATTTTATCGCCATGCCTTAAAGCTGCCTCAACAGCAAACCATTTGTTATACATATCAAT
>JAICMD010000162.1 GCA_025929405.1 Mucilaginibacter sp.
ATTTTTTGCCATTATATTAAAGGCATTAGCCAATTCGCCTAACTCATCCCCGCTTTTTACTCCAACGGGCATCATATAATCACCTCCTGCTATTGCCCTTGCCGCAACGGTTAACTGTTTTAATGGCTCTGTAATATTATAGCTTATGCGCCAGGCTATTAATATCCCTGTAATAATTAATAACCCTCCAATTATCAGTAAAAAATGTAAAAAACGATTAACACCATCCAAAACCTTTTTTTCGGCAAATTCAACTAAAATAACCCAGTTAGTAGCAGCTATAACCTGGGTGGCTGCTATCATATTATCGCCATTGGCGTTTTTATAAGTAAAAAAATCATTGATTCGTTTAATATCAACCGGCAAACTGGCAACAGGTTTCAACATATCTGTCCATAAGCTACCATCAATATTGCCAATATAAATCGTAGCATTTGTACCAACAAGCTGTGATAGATCCGTAAGTGCTTTGGGTGTCGCCTTTAATAATCTCCAGTTTGTTATAAATCCAACGGGATGGCCCTTATCAATAACCGCGGCAATAGTAGCATAATACATTAGCCTATTTACAACATATAGTTTACCTACTTTTGGTAATCCAGGCGTGAAATGATCATCTGCCATTACTTTATGCAAATTGATATTAATAATTTTCCTGGCTTTATCTGATTGTAAAACAGGCTTCAGGTTACTATCCAGTAAGGTTATTGAAACAGTATTTGTATCACTTTTTAATTTATTAAGCACATTAAGTGCTGAATCACGCAATTGATTTTTGTTTGATGATTGCAGATAGTTTTTTATAGCGGCTTTATTAGCGGCTTCGCTTACCTGCCTGACCACGGCTTGTCCTGATTGCCCTAATATGGTACTTAATTGATTGGTTATGGCACGCAACCGCTCTTTTCCTATCGAAACAGTCGCATTCTCTAAACTATAATATGCGGCCAAACTAAACGATACTACTATGGCCAGTAAAAGCGTGCATATATAAAGTGGTAGCCGTTGTTGAATTGAAAGTTTGCGGAGTAAAGGATCGGACTTTGTACTTATAAATTGATTGGCATCCATAGCATAGGTTTTAGCAATATAATTACTGCTTATAATTGTGATTATAAAGCTTGTACGATAATGACAAAAATAAGGTGCGTTTTTGAGGTTCGTTTATTAAAAAATTTATCATATAGATTAATAAATAATTATATGATAATTTATTATTAAATATAATGAAAACTATGTAAAAAACAATTGAATTTTCATTTTTCTATATTTGCTGCATGCAGCATCCACCATCCGCATACAGTCAACTCATTAAAGCAGAGGCCAAAAACCTGGGCTTTATGTTTTGCGGCATTGCTAAAGCGGAATTTTTGGAAGAGGAGGCCCCTCGACTTGAAAACTGGCTGAAAAAGAATATGCATGGTGAAATGCAGTATATGGAAAATCATTTTGATAAACGGCTTGACCCGCGCTTATTGGTTGATGGCGCAAAATCAGTAATATCACTTGGGTTTAATTATTATACCGAAAGCCAGCAAACAGATCCGCTTGCTCCTAAAATATCAAAATATGCTTATGGTATTGATTATCATACGGTTATTAAAGACAAACTAAAGCAATTGCTACAAATAATTAATGATAAGATAGGCGAAGTTGGCGGGCGGGCATTTGTAGATTCGGCACCGGTACTGGATAAAGCCTGGGCAAAAAAAAGCGGTATGGGTTGGATAGGTAAAAATGCCAACCTCATCAATAAACAATCAGGCTCCTTTTTCTTTTTGGCCGAGTTAATTGTAGACCTTGAACTGGAATATGATATTGAACCCACAGCCGACCATTGCGGTACCTGTACCCGTTGTATTGACGCCTGCCCTACCGATGCTATTGTTGGCCCTTACGTGGTTGATGGCAGCCGGTGTATTTCATATCTTACCATCGAGCTAAAAAACGAGATCCCACAGGAATTTAAAGGCAAAATGGAAAACTGGATGTTTGGCTGCGATATTTGCCAGGATGTTTGCCCATGGAATCGCTTTTCGGTATTGCATACTGAACCGGCATTTAATCCCCACCCCGAGTTACTGAGTTTAAACAAAACCGATCTTGAAGAAATAACAGAAGATGTTTTTCAGAAAGTATTTAAAAACTCGGCAGTTAAGCGTACCAAGTTTAGCGGTTTAAAACGAAATATTGAGTTTTTGAAAGAAATAAAATAAGTCGTGCTGAACTTATTTCAGCATCCCATTATGTGAGATGTCGAAATAAATACGGCATGCCGTATTTATCTTTTATCCTTTCTTAAACTTATCAGCTAACAATTTCAACATATCGTCATCAACAGGCTTTGCAGGGTCTTCCTTCTTTTTAAAGGGCCTGTTTTCGTAAGGTTTATTAAATGTTTTTTGTTGTTGATGTTTTGACGCATCTGTTTTAACGGCAGGTTGTTCAACAGGCTTCGGTTGTGCAGGTTTAATGGTAGGGCGTTCTGCCTGTTTTTTGGTATTCCAGCGGCTATATATTTCTTCCAGTTTACGCTTGGTGTATAGTGGAAAATCGCCCTGCATCATCCACGAGTAGTAACTCGGTTCTACCGCAAATACATCTTCAACTCTTTTACCTTTGTGTTTGCCAAAGTTAAAAACTTCCTCACCCTGTTCATTGTAAGCCAAACGTCCTGCAAAATCAACAGGCTTATTAATGTTGGTAAACTTATGCAGTGCTTCTACATCATTTACAACCGGTATAGTGCGGTTACCTTTTTTATCTTCCCATTCCTGATTTTCATAACGGGATATCTGGGCAAGTAATACCTCCATTGTTGCACGAGTATCGGCCTCGGCACTATGTGCATTTATAATCTCTTTATTACAATAAAACTGATACGCTGCTTTTAAGGTGCGTTGTTCCATCTGATGGAAAATATTTTGTACATCCACAAAATGGCGGTTATCCAAATCAAACGTTACTCCTGCACGTAAAAACTCTTCCATTAGCATAGGTATATCAAACTTGTTTGAGTTATAACCCGCAAGATCGCTATCCTGTAAAAACTCCGCTACCGATTCGGCTATATGTTTAAATACCGGCTCACCCTTAATATGTTCATCATAAATGCCGTGCACTAATGAAGCCTCTAAAGGAATTGGTATTTCGGGATGTACACGCCACGTTTTTACTTCTTCTAAGCCATCAGGATGCAGCTTAATAATTGATATTTCAACAATACGATCAGCGCCAACATTAGTACCTGTAGCCTCAAGATCAAAAAAAGCCAGCGGGCGTTTTAAATTAAGTTTCATTTATACTATAAGACAATTTTCTAAAGATAGATAATCAACTGAATATCCAGATACCCAAAATAATCCCAATTATCATAATGAGATACAGCAGTATCTCATTACCGGCAAAACGCTTATATTTTGTCCAGAAAGAGTAATCTTGTTTTGGCTTTGACATAATAACCCTGCAAAGGTAAGAATTTCAAAAAGTAGTAAGATATTAAAAACGTTAATCTGTATTGGCAAATGCAATAATTTGATTTATATGATGATTAATATGGGCGATATAGTCATTGGTTAAAAATTCGACAGTATGATTATTGCAAACTGCATTCCAGCTTTCGGAAGGATAATTATCCAATACAGTTATAATTTGTTTATTAATTAGTCGCCATAATAATAGCAATTCTGCTATGTCTGCATTTTGGTAATTTTGTGCAGCAACCCATTCATTTTGCGAATAGGTTAAAGTAAAATTACTTTCGTATGTACAACGTACAAATCTTTGTAAATTAATATAAGCACTGTCTATTAGGTGTCCAAGTATTTCCTTTGGCGACCATTTTCCTGCACTAGTATTAATGCTCCAATTTACTTGTTTTGAGCCTTTTTCTGTAAATTCTTGGATTGTATTTGTTATGCTAACTGCAATTTCAATCATTTCAATTTCAATCAGCTTGTGATGAAACAATAGGTGTTTCTATAATTGATCCCGCACGCGAGAAATATTTATACATAGATGGGCTATGTAAACGTACTATCATCACCCCTTTGGTTGAACTGGCGTGTACCACATAGCCATTTTGCAGGTAAACCCCAACGTGGCTAAATGGCTTTCCATCAAAATCAAAAAAAACCAGATCACCTTCTTTTAAGTCCTCTTCATATTTACGTTTAATAACGTTTACTTGTTGACTTGTAATTCGGGGAATATTTATACCATATACCTGCTGCTCCAACAATAATGCAAATCCCGAGCAATCAACCCCATCTTTATCCAAGCCACCAAATTTGTAAGGAGTACCCATCCATTGCTCAATAAAACTGTAAAGCCTGCCATTTTTAATATCGCTTTTATCAACTGCCATTAATTGCGAATACTTATCGGCAATATTGGCCTGTGGTTGTACAATTTCGCCAGGCTCGCCTTTTAAAACCACTTTTTTTGAATGACAGGATGATAATACTATCGCGGAAGCAAAAAACAATAAACACAACTTGGCGTAGCGGTTTAATTTCATGCTATAAAAATAATTACAGGGAGTATAACAGCAGTATGGATGTTTTTAACATATCAACATCCCAGTCTTTATATAGAGATACAATACCTTGTGTCTCCATATAAAGACGCAAAGTATTGCGTCTCTACAAAATAACAAATTCGAAATCCGAAATTCAACTATCCTTTTATCACCCGCTGTATCTCGTCCAGCTTCATTAAAGCCTCAACCGGGGTTAATGTATTTACGTCAAGGTTATTCAAGGTATCGCGTATCTTTACAAGCACAGGGTCATCAATGCTGAACATTTGCATCTGCACGGCCTGCTTTTGTACTTTGCGGATACTTTCTTTAATATGTTCGCCGCCGGTACGTTCATTCTCTAATTTCTTTAATATCTCATTGGCACGGCTTAACACTTTTTGCGGCATACCGGCCAATTTGGCTACATGTATGCCAAAACTATGCTCGCTGCCGCCCGGCACCAGCTTACGCAGAAATATGATCTGGTTGCCAACTTCCTTAACCGTTACATTATAGTTTTTAATGCGGTTAAAGGAATTGCTTAATTCATTTAATTCATGGTAATGTGTGGCAAATAAGGTTTTCGCCTTCGCGGATGGATGATTGTGCAAATATTCGGCTATTGACCAGGCTATGGATATACCATCATAGGTAGAAGTACCCCGCCCTATCTCGTCTAATAAAATCAAACTTCTGTCAGACAGGTTATTAAGGATGCTCGCCGTTTCATTCATCTCCACCATAAAGGTTGATTCACCTGATGATAGATTATCCGAAGCACCAACGCGAGTAAATATTTTATCAACCAAACCAATATTGGCGGCTTTAGCGGGCACAAAACAACCCATTTGGGCCATCAGTACAATTAATCCCGTTTGTCGTAACAACGCCGACTTACCTGCCATATTCGGCCCCGTTATAATGATGATCTGTTGTGTTTCCGAATCCAGAAAGACATCATTGGTGATATATTCTTCGCCCAAAGGCAGGTTCTTTTCAATAACAGGATGGCGGCCACCTTTAATATCAATTACCTTACTATCATTAATATTAGGTTTAATATAGTAGTTCTTAATAGATATGGTGGCAAAGTTTAGCAATACATCCAGCCGGGCAATCAATTGCGCATTAAGCTGAACAGGCTTAATATATTCAGCCAGTGAATAAAGCAGATCATTATACAATTTGGTTTCAAGCGCCAGTATCTTTTCTTCGGCGCCTAAAATTTGCTCCTCGTATTCTTTAAGTTCGGGAGTAATATAGCGTTCGGCATTTACCAGCGTTTGTTTACGTATCCATTCAGACGGTACCTTATCCCTATGGCTATGCGTAACTTCCAGGTAATAACCAAACACATTGTTAAATGATACTTTAAGCGATGGTATGCCTGTAGCTTCGGCCTCGCGCTTTTGTATCTCTAACAAATAGCCTTTACCACCAAAAGCTATTTTTCGCAAGCGGTCCAGTTCTTCATTTACGCCTTCGTTAATTACACCGCCTTTAACCAACATAACAGGTGGCTCGGGATGCAGTTCGTCGCCTATTTTGTTGCAAATAAGGGTGCATGGATTTAATTGCTCACCAATAGCTTTCAGCGGATCATTATCAGATTGTTCGGCTAACTTCTTTATCGCATCAATAGCTGTCAACGCTTTTTTAAGCTGACAAACCTCGCGCGGATTGGCTTTTTGTAAACCTATTTTTGATATCAGTCTTTCCAGATCGCCTATCTGGCGTATTTGATGCTGCAGGTTTTCTTTTAATTCCTCGTTGGCTATTAGGTATTCAACAACACCCAGCCTGTCATTAATGGGTTTAAGCTCTTTTAACGGCATTACTATCCACCTGCGCAGTAAACGGGCACCCATTGGTGAGCAGGTATGATCAAGCACATCAACCAGTGTCGTGGCATTTTCATTGGCCGAACCTATTAACTCCAGGTTGCGTACACTGTAACGATCAAGCCATAAATATCTGTCCTCCTCTATCCTGCTTATGGCAGATATATGCTGCAGGTTACGATGCTCGGTTTCATTTAAATAATGTAATGCTACACCTGCGGCAATAATACCTAAATTAAGCCTGTCAATACCAAAACCCTTTAATGATTTTACACCAAAATGCTTTAATAAGGTTTCATTGGCATAATCGCCGCTGTATGGCCATTCATCAAGTGCATAAGTATAATACCGATCCCCATATAACTCCTTAAAATCAACGACGCGGCTTTTAGGATATATTACTTCGCTGGGGTTAAAGCCTTGTAGCAGTTTATCAATATAATCGCTGTTGCCCTGTGCGGTTAAAAACTCACCTGTAGAAATATCTATTAGCGCAATACCAATGCTATTTTTTTCAAAATGCAGGGATGCCAGGTAATTATTACTTTTTTGATGTAGTATGTTATCATTGATTGCAACACCGGGGGTAACCAATTCGGTTACGCCGCGTTTCACAATAGTTTTGGTAGCCTTGGGGTCTTCTAATTGGTCGCAAATAGCAACACGCTGCCCTGCACGCACCAGTTTGGGCAAATAGGTCTCTAACGAGTGATGCGGAAAACCGGCCAGTTCAATATGGGTTGCTGCGCCATTAGCCCTGCGGGTAAGTACAATACCCAATATACCCGATGCCTTTATAGCATCCTCGCCAAAGGTTTCGTAAAAATCACCTACGCGGAAAAGCAATAACGCACCAGGGTATTTAGCCTTAATGGTATTGTATTGCTGCATTAAAGGGGTTTCTTTAGCTTCCTTTGCCAAACGGGTTATTAATTTTAATAATAGATGGTAAAGTTAATGTATTGGTGCATTATTCGGGAGGTGCAAATTAATTTTTTGATGCATTTTAATCGCGCCAAAGGTAAGGGAACAGTAACAGTGCAGTTGCTATAACTATGGCATTAATAGCACATAAAACACCTATATTGCCATAACTCAAACTGCGTTCAACACCGTCCATTGCACTCTTGCTTAGGCGAATAAGCACCAGTATAATTGGTATAACTACCGGGAAGCTTAATATGGACATCAACGTACCATTATTGCCCGCTTTTGAGGCAATGGCCGATATCATGGTAAACGTAGTTGAGAAACTTAAACTGCCCATTATAACGGCTGTAAAATACAGCAACTGGTCGCCAATTGTGTTAGTAAAGAATATGAGATAGATCAATAAGGCCAAAATACTTAATAACGACATCAGCAACGCATTATAAATGGTTTTGGACAATATAATAGCC
>JAICMD010000159.1 GCA_025929405.1 Mucilaginibacter sp.
AATTATATAAGCAGGTTGTTGATGAAATAATTGAATTTACTTTGCGCGAATTAACATCACCAGAAGGTGGTTTTTATTCGGCATTGGATGCTGATAGCGAAGGGGTAGAGGGCAAATTTTACATTTTTACCAAAGCTGAGATCGATGCTATTTTGGGCGATGATGCCGAACTGTTTAATATTTACTATAACGTAACTGCTGACGGTAACTGGCACGAAGAGCATACCAATGTTTTCTTCCGCAGGCAAACCGATGAAGCATTAGCAGGACAGTTGGGCCTGCCCGTAACCGAATTACAAAGCAACATCGCGGCAGCAAAACAAAAAATATTTGAAGCACGCAGCAAACGTATACGGCCTGGGTTGGATAATAAAATTTTAGCATCCTGGAACGGACTTATGCTTAAAGGATTATGCGATGCTTACCGGGCCTTTAATAATACTGCTTACCTGCAAATGGCGATAAGAAGTGCAAGTTTTATTATTGATAATTTGATGGTTAATAATAGAATAAGAAGAGTATATAAAGTAAACAATAATATTGCCTTTTTGGATGATTATGCCAATATAGTTGATGCTTTTATAGCCTTATATGAGGTAACTTTTGATGAAAAGTGGTTGTTTCAAACCCAAAAATTAACAGATACTGCCATAGCACATTATTATGATGAAGCCAACGGTTTGTTTTATTACACTGCCGATGACGACGAACAGTTAATAGCCCGCAAATCAGAAATTATGGATGGGGTTATACCGGCATCAAATTCGATTATGGCACGTAATCTTAAAAAATTGGGTTTATTATTTGATAACGAACAGTATACCGAAGTATCCGCGCAGTTGCTGCGCAACGTATTGCCGTTTATGGATAAGTATGCACCATCATACTCCAACTGGGCCGTATTGCTTTTGGATGAGATAACAGGTGTAAATGAGGTGGCTATCACCGGGCCTGATTTTGAACAGTACCGTAAGGAAATTGAAAAAAACTATATTCCCAATAAAATAATGTTGGGCGGTGCCACAGGAAGTTTACCTTTGCTGCAAAACAGGTTTGCCAATAATACTCAAATATTTGTGTGCAAAAATAAAACCTGCGGCTTGCCGGCAACTAATACTGCCGATGCGCTAAAACAAATTGAATAAGCAATTACTTATATAAAAAGCAACAAACAACATCAATAATGAAAATTGAACCACAACATGTAGTGTCATTAACGTACGATCTATATACTCCACAGCAGGATGGTACAGAAGGTTTTGTAGAAAAAGCTACAGAAGAACAACCTTTAACTTTTTTATTTGGCGTGGGCCAGATGCTGCCTAAATTTGAAGAAAATTTAAGCGCACTTTCAACAGGAGATAGCTATGATTTTCGCATATCAGCGGCTGATGGTTATGGCGAGTACGATGATAAAGCGGTAGCTAACTTGCCTATTGAAATGTTTAACGGTACTGATATGCCCGAAATAGGCAGCGTATTGCCTTTGCAGGATAATAATGGCAACCGTTTTCAGGGTACGGTGGTATCAGTTGCCGAAGATTCGGTTATTGTTGATCTTAACCACCCAATGGCCGGACAGGAATTGCATTTTAAAGGTAAAATACTTAATGTAAGGCCTGCAACGTCCGAAGAATTGGCGCATGGCCATGCGCACGGGCCGGATGGCCATCATCACCACTAAAAAAAATAATAACGCCCTGCAAAAATGCAGGGCGTTATTATTTAATATCTATAGTGTCAAAACCGGTAAAATAACAATCTATCAATATTCGCGACGATATGGGTTCGCCGTTTAAAGTAGCGGGCATAAATACTTTATCATTATCAAGTAAGCGGTTTGTATATATATCGATAACCCTGTCAAAATTATTATCCCATTTAGTTTTAATATGTATTTTATATTGAGCCAGTCTTCCTAACGGGCTAACCAATATTTCCAATGTAACGTAGTACATAACTAAATTTTCGCCAGCCATATCCTTTGGTAATATAAAACACTTCAAATATGGCAAATAGCCATAGTAGCGGCCACCCGGCTTAACAGGTTTGGTTACAATATCCGTTGATGTTAACGTATGGTCAAATGAATAACTTACACGCTCGGTACTATCTTCATGTGCTTCCATTTGCAAGGTATTGGTATCATAGTTATAATTTTGAATAGGTTGCCCTTTGTTATTGAAAAAGTGCCACATGCCAATTTTTTTATCATCCTTGTACTTGCCAATTGCAACCGGGATTTTTTTATTATAAAATGCCTGGTATATACCCTGTTTAATTTCCCTGTCTGCACCAATAACAGTTGTGTATTTTTCAGTTACTTCATGCGTTATCTTCCTGGTATGCTTAACTTCCTGGGCAAGGCTTCGCAATGTGAAACTTGTTGCCAGTAAAAGAAACAGAGCAGATCTTATCATAATTTGTAAGGCAATTTAATAATATACGGCTTATAAATAAGTAATAATGTATTTTTGATATATTAACTCACAATATTATGTCAACCTTAGCCGATCAATCAACCTATAAACCCGTTAAATTTTCTGAAACTGTAATAACCGAATTAATGATACCATCATATTCCAACTTTGGTGGTAAAATACATGGTGGTATTCTATTATCTCTTATGGATAAAGTAGCCTACGTTTGTGCAGCCAAACATGCGGGTAATTATTGCGTTACCGCATCCATTGATACCGTTGATTTTTTACAACCCGTAGAAGTGGGCGAACTGGTTTCGCTTATGGCATCAGTAAATTATGTAGGCAAAACATCGTTAATGGTAGGGATAAGGGTGATATCTGAAAATATCAAAACCAACGTAGTAAAGCATACCAACACCAGTTACTTTACTATGGTAGCCAAGGATGAGCAGAATAACCCGGTGCAAATACCCGGGCTGATATTGGAAAATAAGGATCAGGTGCGCAGGTTTATTGAGGCCCGCCGCCGTAAGGAAATCAAACAGAACTATAAACAGGAACTGGCAGACATCACTATTCCGGCTGATTTTGAGCAATGCAAGCAACTTTTAGCTAATGAACGGTGTGCCGTAATGTCATAACCAATTTATTATAGAGGAAATTTTTTTAAAAAAACAGAAAGATACTTTTCTTAAAATAAATCTGTTATATTTATTGAAATAAACAATCCCCTTATAATTTAATGACCTTTTTAAACAGTGTGTTGCATCCTCCCTCATACGGGTGGAAGGATGAAAGTGGTAACCTATATATGCCCCGTCCCGGGCAAATTTTAAAAGAATTTTTCTCAAGGCTAAATGTTTTCAAGGATAAAAAGAATTGGTTATCCTTTATGAGTTGGGTAATGGTATTAATGCTGGCACCCTTTTTAGTTTTGTTTCTGTTTAAATATTTCACTTATAAATTGCTTATTATAGCATTTGTGTATAGTATGATTGTTATGGGTACGCACGGTACCATCTGGCATCACCGGTATTGTACGCATGGCGCCTATAAATTCAGCAATAATTTCTGGCGTTTTTTTACGCAAAATTTAACACTTAAAATTATTCCTGAAGAGATATATGCCATATCACATCATGTGCATCATGCGCTGTCTGATACTCCCGGAGATCCGTATAATGCAAATGGCGGTTTTTTATATTGCTTCCTTGCTGATGTTAATCACCAGCCCATAGCGCGTAATATGATCGAAAAAGATTACGCCAAATGTGTAAAGCTAATGCGCCATACAGGTGTTAAAACCAATACCTATATTCAATATCAAAAATGGGGAACCCTGGCCGACCCTGCGCGCACAATAATTAGCGTACTGTTAAACTGGACGTTTTGGTTTGCTGCACTTTATTTTTTTGGCGGAATTGGCTTAGCCTGTGCTGTTTTTGGTTCGGCAGGTGTTTGGGCTGTTGGTGTACGCACGTTTAATTACGAGGGCCACGGTAAAGGCGAGGATAAACGCCGTGATGGGGTTGATTTTAACCGTAATGATATGTCAATTAATCAGGTGTGGCCTGGTTTGGTAGCCGGCGAATGGCACAACAATCACCATTTGTTTCCAAACAGTGCTCGTAGCGGCTTTAAACCTTTTCAAATTGATATGGCCTGGTATTATATTAAGTTTATGAGCCGGATAGGGGCAGTAAAATCATATAATGATTCAAAACAACAATTTTACCAGCAATATTATAAGGCACCTGTTTGTGTACTGCAGAAGCAAGATGCCCCGCTTTATACAGAAAAGCAGAGCTGCTAAAATAATACAAGATAATATATAAAACATTTGTTATAATATGCTGTTGCTGAGTAATATAAATTTATACCCTTATGAAAAAAGTAACAGTAACATTAATGATGGTGTTAGCCGTAGCGGTAACCTCATTTGCACAAGAAGTAGTTAAAAAACAGGACAAGGTTAAAAAAACAACCACTCTTCCGCAAAAGGTACACAATGTGTTTAGTAAACATAAAAAATACAGCGGCACTAAAACCAAACATGTAACAAAGGTTGAAAAAGCTAAAAGCTAATGCCATTTAGCTTAGTAAGGGGGACGGATATTTTTCGTCCCCCTTTTTTATGGTAACTAACTGGTTATAAAAGTATCTGCTGTTTTATTAAATAGAATTTTTACCTTAGGACAACCAATTATTTTTAACCATAAAAAACACCTTTATGAGCAAGATTTTTTTTTACTTGTCTCTGCTTCTGTTTACTGCAGTATTTTTTAAAAACAGCGCAATGGCACAAACATCAGGCATTTTTGAGGGCCGTAGCGATGTAGGCAATATTAAGCCCAAAGGTACCGCCACCTATAATGCTGCAACACAACAATATAACTTAACGGCATCAGGCGCCAATATTTGGGGTACTGTTGATGCTTTTAATTTTTTATGGCGAAAAATTAAGGGCGATTTTATTTTACGGGCTAACGTACAATTTATGCCGCACAAAGGTGCCGACCCGCATCGTAAGCTGGGTGTAATGGTTCGTTCGTCATTAAATGCCGGTTCAAAATATGTTGATGTGGCTGCACATGGCAATAAAATTGCCGCATTACAATACCGTTTAGCTGATAATGACAGTACCAAACAAATAGAATCAAAAATTACGGATGCTGACGTTATCCAACTGGAAAGGAGAGGAAACGTTTACACCATGTCTGTAGCAAAAAAGGGCGAACCTTTTACAGATGATACCTTTACCACTACCGAAATTGGCGACGATGTATATGTAGGCATATTTTTATGTGCGCATAATGCTAAGGCAGTTGAAAAAGCCGTATTCAGCAACGTACGTATAATTGTTCCGGCTAAGCCTGATTTTAAGCCCTATACTGATTATATCGGCAGTAATATTGAAATACTGGATCTGGCTACAAACAGAAGCCGCATTATCTATCAGTACGATAAATCAATACAGGCACCTAACTGGACACGCGATGGCAAAAGGCTATTGTATAACAAAGATGACCTTTTATATACTTATGATTTGGCTACAAATACTCCAACACTTTTAAACACAGGTGATGTAAAGCGTAATAATAACGATCACGTGATGTCATTTGATGGCAAAAGGCTGGCAATTAGTAGTTTTGGAGTAAAAGGCGGGCCGGATAACGGCAAATCGGTAGGGTATGTGTTGCCTTTAACCGGCGGCCAACCAAAACGTATTACCACTACCGCGCCATCATACATTCATAGCTGGTCGCCTGATGGTAAATCAATTGTGTTTATGAGCACCCGCGATAATAATTCGGATATTTACCGGGTATCGTCCGAAGGGGGTTTGGAAACCAGGTTAACAACCGACCCTGCCTATGATGATGGCTGCGAGTTTACACCCGATGGTAAATACATTTATTTTAATTCAACCCGTTCCGGCCACATGCAAATTTGGCGGATGAAGCCCGACGGAAGCGAACAAACACAATTTACACACAGCGAGTTTAACGATTGGTTCCCGCATATATCGCCTGACGGGAAGTTTATCGTTTACATATCCTTCCTGCAAACAGAGGTAAAGCCCGATGAGCACCCGTTTTACAAGCATGTGTATTTACAAAGAATACCCGTAAACGGCGGCAAGCCTGAGGTAATTGCCTATCTGTATGGAGGGCAGGGTACTATAAATACGCCATCTTTTTCGCCGGATAGCAAAAATGTTGCATTTGTAAGCAATACCGACTTGTTATTTCCGATATTTCCTATTGAACATCAGCAAAAAAAATAATAATATTACCGTTTTAATTAACTATAAAAACGCGCCTTTACCTTAAGCTACCTGGGTGCGGTTTGTTTACAATTATTACATAAAATAACTACTGAAAAATGAAATTACGTTTAGGAATGATCGGAGGGGGAGAAGGCGCGTTTATTGGCGCTGTGCACCGTATTGCCGCCCGTATTGATGATGAATATGAATTGGTTTGCGGCGCTTTTAGCAGCAACCCCGAAAAATCAAAAGCAAGCGGCGTTATGCTTGGTTTAGATGCCAGCCGTGTTTACAATTCTTATCAGGAACTGATAGAAAAAGAAAAACAATTGCCCGAAGATAAAAGGGTACAGGTTATAAGCATTGTTACGCCAAACCATGTGCATTTTGATCCCACCAGGATGGCTTTGGAAAATGGTTTCCACGTAATTTTAGATAAACCCATGACCTTCTCATTAGCTGAAGCTAAAGAGTTAGAAAAAGTAGTTGAGAAATCAGATAAATTATTTTGTCTTACCCATACTTATACCGGCTATCCAATGGTTAAGGAAGCCAAACAATTGGTAAAAAGCGGTAAGCTTGGTGCTATACGTAAGGTGTATATAGAGTATCCGCAAGGTTGGTTAAGCGGCTTTTTAGAAGGCAGTGATAATAAACAGGCCGAGTGGCGCACAAACCCTGCAAAAAGCGGTATTGCCGGTTGCATGGGTGATATTGGTACCCATGCATTTAACCTGGCCGAATATGTAACCGGCTTGCAAACCACTAAAATGTGCGCCGATATAAACATTGTGGTTGAGGGCCGTAAACTGGACGATGACGGCGCTGTATTACTGAAATATAACAACGGCGCAAGCGGCGTTTTAACTTCATCGCAAATCGCTGCCGGAGAGGAAAATAATATAAAGATAAGGGTATACGGCGAAAAGGGCGGCCTGGAATGGCAGCAATCTGATGCTAACTCGCTGATTGTGAAATGGGGCGATAAACCTGCCGAAATATGGCGTACCGGCGGCGGCTACGTAAGTTCGTTTGCTTCGCATAATACCCGTACACCTGCAGGGCATCCTGAAGGCTATCTGGAAGCATTTGCCAATTTGTATCGCAATTTTGCCCTAACCATAAAAGCAGGGCTTGAAGGTAAAATCGCTACTCCCGAAATGCTTGACTTCCCCGGCATTGAGGACGGCGTAAGAGGTATGGCATTTGTTGAAAATGTAATAGCCTCGGGTAAATCAACAGAAAAATGGACAAATTTTAATATATAATACTACTCATGTTAGACTTACGAAGTTTTAAAAACTTCGTAAGTCTAAACAAACCCTCTTTACGCCAAAGGCGAAGAGAGGATGGTCGAGCGAAGCGATGACCGGGTGAGTAAACTAACCGACATTTATTTAAAAACAATAAAATATGACAACAATTAAAGGACCTGGGATATTTTTAGCGCAGTTTTTAGGCGATAAACCACCTTTTGATACCCTTGAGGATATTTGTAAATGGGCCAAAAGCTTAGGTTTTGAAGGCGTGCAGATACCTACCTGGGCAACCAGCTATTTCGACCTGCAAAAAGCGGCCGAAAGTAAAACTTATGCCGACGAAATAAAAGGACTTGTGAGCAGCTACGGCCTGCAAATAAC
>JAICMD010000216.1 GCA_025929405.1 Mucilaginibacter sp.
CCAACTATTGAGAATATTAAACCCAAACCGGCAATTACCATTGGCAATAAAACCGGGGCAATACCACCCATATTATCGTGCGATACAATTTCGCGGCCCAATACCATGGTAGCCAGCATAGTCGCTACGTATGATCCAAATAAGTCGGCACCCATACCTGCAACGTCGCCTACGTTATCGCCTACGTTATCGGCAATAGTAGCCGGGTTACGTACATCATCCTCTGGGATACCCGCTTCTACTTTACCTACAAGGTCGGCGCCTACGTCGGCAGCTTTAGTGTAAATACCGCCGCCAACACGGGCAAATAATGCAATTGATTCGGCACCTAATGAAAATCCTGCTAACACGTCAAGCGCTTTAGCCATAGCCTCGCCATTAACATTACCGCCGGTATTTACCACATACATGGTATAAAACACAATAAATAACGAACCTAAACCTATAATTGCTAAACCGGCCACACCTAAACCCATAACAGTACCGCCCGTAAACGATACTTTAAGCGCCTGCGCCAGGCTTGTTTTAGCAGCCTGTGTGGTGCGTACGTTTGATTTGGTTGCAATACGCATACCTAAATAACCTGCAAAGGCAGACAGGAACGCACCAATTAAAAATGAGCCTGCAATAATTGGGCTTGAAGTGGCAACCGTAGTACCGCTCCAGGCCAATAAAACACCGGCAACTACCACAAAGTAGCCTAATATTTTCCATTCGGCGCGTAAAAATGCCATAGCCCCATCAGCAATATAACCTGCAAGCTGGGTCATTGATTCATCGCCGGTGGGTTGATTGGTTACCCATGCCGATTTAATGATCATGAATAAAACCCCGATCAAACCAAAAACGGGAATTAAATAAATTAAGTAAGTGTTCAAAAACTCCATATATATTATTTAGTGGTTATTATTTTTTATTGTTTTAAGTTCAATTTAGTGTCCTAATTTGGGTTCGCAAAATAAGAAAATTAATTTCTTTACAACATCATCATATTTATAAAGTTTTTTGAATATGTTTAAGCGTTTAAACCTGTATTTCAATGAAAAAAAAACCAATATTAAAACACGAATTAGGTTTGCTTGACGGCACAATGCTGGTGGCCGGCTCCATGATAGGTTCGGGTATTTTTATTGTAAGCGCTGACATTATCAGGAATGTTGGCTCGGCAGGCTGGCTAATAGCCGTGTGGCTTATTACCGGGTTTATGACGCTTACCGCCGCCGTTAGTTATGGCGAACTAAGCGGCATGTACCCCAAAGCAGGCGGGCAATATGTTTACTTAAAAGAGGCTTATAATAAGCTGATAGCTTTTTTATACGGGTGGAGTTTTTTTGCGGTGATACAAACCGGAACGATAGCGGCAGTAGGCGTGGCATTCTCTAAATTTACGGCCTATTTAATACCGCAGGTTAGCGAGGATAATACGCTATTTTCAACAACCATTGGCTCCTATAATTTTACCATTAGCGCGGCGCAATGTGTATCAATAGTGCTTATTATATTCTTAACATACATTAATACAAGGGGTATAAAAAGCGGCAAGCTTATTCAAAACACCTTTACCATAACCAAGCTGGCCAGTTTATTTGGGTTGATCATCTTCGGGTTCATTATGCTAAAGGGCGATGTATGGAACGCTAACTGGACCAACGCATGGGATATCCATCAGCTAAATAAGGATGGCAGCACCGTACCTTATACTATAGGCGTTTTAGGCGCCATAGCTGCAGCTATGGTAGGCAGCATATTCAGCAGTGATGCCTGGAACAACGTAACCTTTATTGCCGGCGAAATGAAGAACCCGCAGCGCAATATTGGCCTTAGCCTGTTTTTTGGTACGTTGATAGTAACCCTGATATACGTAAGCATCAACCTGGTTTATACTGGGGTGCTGCCGTTAATTGATATTGCCAATGCCCCTAAGGATCGGGTAGCCGTAGCAGCATCGCAGGTAATATTTGGTAATTTTGGTACAGTTATTATTGCCTTAATGATCATGGTATCAACCTTTGGGTGTAATAACGGGTTAATCATGTCGGGCGCGAGGGTATATTATACCATGGCTAAGGATGGCTTGTTTTTTAAACGTACCGGTACCTTAAATAAATTTGCTGTGCCGCAGTTCGGCTTGTGGATTCAATGCCTGGTGGCCTGCATACTTTGCCTAAGCGGCAAATACGGCGATCTGCTGGATATGATATCATTGGTAGCCGTAGTATTTTATGTATTAACCATATTGGGCATTTTTATTTTACGGGCCAAACGCCCTGATCATGCACGGCCATATAAGGCCTTTGGCTATCCGGTTTTACCGGTTATATATATTTTATTAGGTTTAGCGTTCTGCATATTATTGTTGATATACAAACCACAATACTCTACCGGCGGGTTGATAATAGTTTTAACAGGCATACCTATCTATTACCTGGCAAAGCATTACATTAAGGATGAAGAAGAGAATACTACTGCTTAGTTTATTATTTATTTGCGCTTACGCGGATGCACAATCGCTGCAGCAAAAATTGACTGCCGCTTTTAACCGCCTACAGGCTGACAGCCAATGTGCATACGCCACGGTATCATTAACTGTGCTGGATGCCAAAACCGGCGAGCAGGTATTTGCCGGAAACCCGAAAGTGGGCTTGTCTCCCGGCTCTACATTAAAAACTGTTACCACTATAACCGCATTTAATGTTTTAGGAGCCGATTTTAAATACCAAACCCAGTTTGGATATAAGGGCACTATTACGGATGGCACTTTAAACGGCGATATCATTATCAAAGGCAGTGGCGACCCTACCCTGGGTAGCTGGCGATGGGAAACTACCAAAGAAAATTACATCCTTAACCAACTGGTTGCCGCTATCCGCAAAGCGGGAATAAAAAAAATTAACGGCCGTATTATTGGCAATGATACTGCTTTTGGCACACAGGTTATTCCGGATGGATGGATAATGCAGGATATGGGCACTTATTATGGTGCAGGCGCCAATGCGCTTTGCTGGCGCGAAAATCAGTTTGATATCAATTTAAAAACAGGAAGCGTAGGTACACCTATAAATATTGCGGGCAGTACACCTAATACGCCCTATCTTACGTTTAAAAGCGAGCTTACCAACGGCGCTGCAGGCACAGGTGATAATGCCTACCCTTATCTGCCTGCACCGGGCAGCAATATTATGTACTTGCGCGGTACTTTTGCTGTTGATCAACCTAAAAAAAGCGTGGGAGCTGCATTGCCCGATCCGGCTTATGATGCGGCATTCAGATTGGCTGATACGCTGAAACGACTTGGTTTTGCAGTAACCGGTAATCCTGAATCAACAATTACCTTGTTAAATAAATCGCAAAGCACACCAGATATTGCTACTAATTTAGTTACTGTTACTTCGCCAAGCTTGAGCCAGATAGTTTACTGGACCAACCGCAAAAGCATTAACCTTTATGCCGAGGAACTGTTAAAGGTTATCGCCTTAAAATCTGCCAAGGAAGCTACCACGCCCAACGGCATTGATGTTTTGCATACTTTCTGGAAAGCAAAGGGTATCGACCCAAATTCGATGGATATTGCTGATGGCTGTGGCCTATCTCCTGCTGATAGAATAACTACCCATACTATTGCATCTATCCTGCAATCGGCCAAAAAGGAAGCCTGGTACAATGATTTTTACGAGAGCCTGCCTGTCTATAACGATATGCACATGAAAAGCGGCAGTATACATAACGTACAAGCCTACGCGGGCTACCAAACCACAAACGGCAGGCAGTTATGCTTTTCTATTATTGTAAGCAACTATAACGGCTCAACCCGCGCTATTAAGGATAAGATGTTTAGGGTTTTGGATAAGTTGAAGTAGGACTAAGATTTGTTGGATTAAAAGATTTTAAGATGCCTTCCTATTTACCATCACGTCTTTACGAGCGTAGCGTGGCAATCTCTGCACGATAGAGATAACCTGTTAGATGTGAAAGACCTGCGTGGAGATTGCTACGCTCGTACCTACTTCGAAATGACGCGTAGAAAATTTGAGAGTGATATTAGTAGAAAAAGCAACCCTTTCAGGTTGCTTTTCTTTTATTTGAGGTCGATCTTACTCATTTATCGCCTTAACACCCGGCAACTCTTTACCTTCCATATACTCCAGCAAGGCACCACCACCGGTTGATACATAGCTTACTTCGTCGGTAAGGTTAAATTTAGATACTGCTGCTGCTGAATCACCGCCGCCTATTAGTGAGAAAGCGCCTTTTTTGGTGGCTTCAACAACTGCATCGGCAATGGCTTTGGTACCTACCAGGAATTTCTCCATTTCAAAAACACCCATAGGGCCGTTCCATAAAATGGTTTTTGATTCGGCAACTACCTTGCTGAAAACTTTTACGGTTTCAGGGCCAATATCCAATCCCATCCAGCCATCGGGTATTTGCCCGGTTTTAGCGGTATTGGTGTTGGCATCATTTGAGAAAGCATCGGCAATAACGTTATCTAAAGGCAGGTATAAATTAACGCCTTTGTCTTTCGCTTTTTTTACAATCTCTAAAGCAAGGTCAAGTTTATCTAACTCAACTAATGATGTGCCAATGGTGCCTCCATCTGCCTTTGCAAAGGTGTAAGCCATACCACCACCGATAATAAGATTATCAACCTTATCTAATAGTTTTTCTATCAGTAATATTTTGTCTGACACTTTTGAGCCGCCCATTATAGCCGTAAAAGGTTTTGCAGCACTGTTTAATATTTTTTCGGCATTAGCCAGTTCAGCAGCCATTACATAACCAAAATATTTGGCATCAGGGAAAAACTGCGCTATGATTGCTGTTGAAGCATGCGCGCGGTGGGCTGTACCAAACGCATCATTTACATAAACATCACCTAAGCGGGCCAGTTTTTGAGCAAAGTCTTTATCGCCTTTTTCTTCTTCTTTATAAAAACGCAAGTTTTCTAACAATAAAACTTCGCCGCCCTTAAGTTCTCCGGCTTTTTTAACAGCGTCCTCGCCTATACAGTCATCAGCAAATTTTACTTCCTGGCCTAACAACTTTGATAAGTGAGGTATTACATGCTTTAACGAATATTTTTCGGTAGGGCCATCTTTTGGCCTGCCCAGGTGCGACATTAATATAACTGATCCGCCATCATTTAATATTTTTTTGATAGTTGGCAGCGCAGCGGTTATGCGGTTATCGTCGGTGATGTTATAATTTTCATCCAAAGGCACATTAAAATCAACCCTTATTAAGGCTTTTTTGCCCGAAAAATTTAACTGGTCTATAGTTTTCATATCGTTATGTAGCGAAAGCGTAATTTGGCCGCCAAATTGGGCAAATTATTCTGAATTATGCGTTTAAAAATGAAAAAACTATTATGGTTTGTCATCCTGAGCTTGTCGAAGGATATGTGTAAGGCCTTTGCCTGTATGGTTCGACAAAGCTCACATGACAACGCTCGATAGTTACGGACGGTTTGGTCTATTGTATCTTAACGTACATTACATGGTGCGGACCAATGCCAGGTACATCAAACTCATCAGATATAATCTCAAAGCCGCAATTATGATAAAACTGCAAAGCCACCTTGCGGGCATTGCACCATAAATAATTAACTTTTTTACCGCGCAAGTACACAATGGCAAAGTTTACTAACTGGTTGCCATAACCTTGCCCTCTGTATTTTTCGATAGTAGCCATACCGCGTAACTGATAACCCACGCCTTCAAAATCGCCATAGCTATTTTGATGAAACGAAGCGACGGTAGCCAATTCATCGCCAACGTAATAGCCCAAATGAAAAATGCTATCGAAGGCATCAGACGGGAAACGGCATTCATCAGGCCTTAACCTGCCATTGCGCAATACTTCATTGCGTATGGGCAGCAAATCTTCAAGAGCGATAAATTTGATCATTATTTATAGCAGACTTATTTTTTCAACAAGGTCGGCCAGGCGGCTTGAGTAACCCATCTCATTATCATACCATCCTACTA
>JAICMD010000044.1 GCA_025929405.1 Mucilaginibacter sp.
ATACCCATGATATTCAACAGATTCTTGGTCATGCTACGGTTCATGGTATGATAGAAAAACCGTTAACCCGCGAAAAGCTAACCGGACTATTTAATGAACTCAATAAAATAACAGGGAGTTAAGAAAGCAGTTTCTGGCGCAATAAAAACTCTAACTGATCATTTGAGCCTGCCAGCTTTTCGTTCATCTCTTTTAACTCAATTTTTTCCAGGTATTTTTCGTAGGCCCGGTTTATAGTAATATCCATCGGCAGTTTTTCAAATTGATCAACAAATTGGAAGCCGTTCATAATTGGCATACGCAGGTCAAGTAATATGATGGTTAAGGGCATATTACGATTATCGGCATCCTTCCTTATTTGTGCAATAGCCAGCTTGGCATTCAGGTAGGTGACTGTTTGCAGGCTTTTGTCGGTATGCTCAATAAATTTACGCGCAATAAAGCAATCCAGTTCACTGTCATCAATAACCATAAACGATAGCTTTTGCTGCTCCATTTTATTATATGGATGGTATAATTACTTTAAAAGTAGTGCCTTGCTGCATAACCGAATTTACCTCAATTTGGCCGTTAAGTTTTAATAAGGCGCTTTTTACATTATATAACCCAAAGCCCGAACCTACTTCCTGCGAATTTGCCCGGTAAAACAAATTAAATATCTCGCCAATATGGCTGCCCAAAATGCCTATACCTGTATCTTTTATATAAATTGTGGCAACATTGTTTTCAACCGTAATGCTTACATCAACACTTTTATCATTACGGGTTTTATCCTGGTACTTAAAAGCGTTTGAAAGCAGGTTATTGAAAATAAGTTTTAGCGGCACTATATCACTCCTGAAAACGTCGTCCTGTTTAATATCAACATTAAACGCAACATTACTAGTGCGTGCCAATACAACGTAAATATCTTTAAGTTCGTCAATAAGCTTTTTAAAGTCAATCTCGGTTACTTTAAGTTCGCCGCGCTGCAGGCTGTAGTAATCATGCATGCTTAAAATGTAGGTATCCAGCTTTTTTAATGATTTTTCCATTAAAAACAGCATCTCTTTCATCTCCTCAATATCATCAATTTCACGGGCTACATTAATAGCCCCTAAAATACCTGATAACGGACCGCGGATATCATGGCTTACACTATAAGCAAATTTATTTAATTCATTATAAGCTTTTTGCAGTTCATCGTTTTTAACTGCAAGCATTGAGTTTGCTTTATAAAACTTATGAGCCTCGTCAATTGCTGAAATAATATCTGCCTCTACCCAAGGTTTTTTTACATACCTGAATATATTGCCCTTATTTATTGCCTTAATAATTGATTCTACATCTGTATAAGCTGTTAATAAGATGCGCACCGGCAGGGGGTGGCTTATGCGGATGTCTTCAAAAAACTCAACCCCGGTTTTATCAGGCATCCGCTGGTCGCAAAAGATGATTACGATGTCGGGATGATTTTCAAGACAACTCATGGCCTGTGGTATATTCACCGCAGTTAATACATGATAATCAAAGCGTAATGATGCCTTAAATCCTACCAGGTTATCGGCCTCGTCATCAATGTATAATATCTTTATCTTTTCAGGCATCGCAATAGGTATAAGCGTAAAATCTTTCTAAAAATAAATAATGAATTTTAACAAATCTCATCATTATTTACTTATACAAGTATTAGTTAAATTATGTTGCCTTTACGTTAAAAATAATGGGTATTTGTAGTGTAAATTCGGTACCCTCGCCCAATTTACTGTCAACCATTATTTGTCCGTTATGCTTTTTAATAGTATTGTAGGTTATTGACATGCCTAACCCTGTTCCTTCACCAACATCTTTGGTAGTAAAAAATGGCTCAAACATTTTCTTTTGGGTCTGCTCGTCCATACCCGTCCCATTATCTTTTATAGTGATATAAATGTTTTGGTCATCATAGGCGGTTTTAAGTAATAATTGCCCGCCCTGCTCCTCAAATCGTTTGTGTATGGCGTAAATTGCGTTTGATATAATATTTAAAAATACCTGGTTAAGCTTGCCCGCATAACATTCGGCAAGCGGCAGGTTTTTATCATATTCCTTTACAACAGTTATCTTATTATTCAACAGGTTATTGGCTATAACCATGGTTGATTCCAGCCCTTCGTTAAGATCCGCTTTTTTCAGATCATCCTCATCCAGGCGCGAAAATATTTTTAGGCCCTTAACAATTTCGGCAGTGCGGTTTGCCCCTTCGTTAATGCCCCTTATCAGGTGTTTAATTTCAAGTGTAAGGTAATCAAAGTCAAGTTCCTCTTTATAATCCTGTATCTTCTTTTGCTTTTCGGCTGTTGATGCGTCTGATGCGCTTATCTCTTCAATAACGGTAAGTGCTTCGAGCATCATATCAATATCGCGTTTAAGCGGATTAACGTTTGATGTTACAAAGTTTATAGGGTTATTTATTTCATGCGCAATACCGGCGGTTAACTGACCCAACGACGCCATTTTTTCCGATTCTACCAATTGCGTTTGGGCTTGTTTCAGGTCATCTAAAGTTATATTCAATTCGTGATTAGCTTCACTTAATTCATGAGTACGTTCTTCTACCTTTGCTTCCAGTATTACATTCTGTTCGCGTATAATTCGCTCATTTTCTTGTAAGGCACGTACTGTTTCTTCCTGCGATCTTTCTTTTTCGGCTTTAAATACATTTATTCTATCAGCAAGTGCCAATGAAAGCATTACAGCCTCAAAGGCCGAGCCAATTAATAAGGCCGAATCAGTAAGGCTATTGTATGGGAGTATATTAAAATCTTTTAAGCCATATATTACTACACAAAGTATAAAAAACGACCAGGCTATAAGGAAAAACTTCGCCGAGCGGGAACCTTTGCGTAAAATAATAATTGCCATAGCCAGCACAAATAAAGCACTGAGCATAGCCGTAGGCTCCATAATAACATAGCTTGTATTATATTGTCCGCAAAGGGCAAATATTATTTGAATGATATAAAAAACATAAAATATATAGGATATTTTATGCATTTTAGGTGTGTAGTGCTTTGAATCAAGGAAGCTTTTACAAAACTCTATAGCGGCAAAGCCAATTAAAGCTGTGGTAATGTAAATTAAATTATCGGCCACTGCCGGATAATTTGGCAATAAAAACCTAAACAAATATCCCTCAATAGATGCCTGAGCTATAAGTACAATAGCCAGATAGGAAACATAGTACAGATAATTTTTATCGCGTACGCTGTAAAAAACAAACAGGTTATAAAGTATCATAACCAATATGATACCTATGTAAATACCAAAGGTAATGTCTTTACGGAGGGCATGCTCAAATACCTGCGATAGCGTACCTGCATACACAGGTAATATTAATTGTTTACCACTTTTAACATGCAAATAAATTGTAGTTTCCTGATTTGGTGATACATTAACAGGATAAATAAAGCTTTGATGGTTTACTATACGATTGTAAAATGGCCTACGGTGGCCACTGAAGTTTGATTGGACAATTTTACCGTCTGTTTCCTGATAAAAATCAACATAATCAATTATTGCCTGTGATATTTGTATACCCAAAGTTTTATTGGCAGAGCTGTTTTTAAGCGTTACCCTAACCCAATAAGAAAAATTTGTAGTTAACAGATTGGGGAAATCAGTTTTTGATTTAATATAGTTTTTCGATGCAATAGCGGCCTCAATAGGCATGTTGGAGTTGGTATCTGTCAAAATCTCCAATTTACCTCCAATTACCTGAAAATACCCATCGTAATTTACAACCTCCTGCGCTTTTACAACCCCTTGTAAACACAATAGGAAAATAATGATCACTGTAATTTTAATTTTATTCATGAAGAAGGTAGGGTTGGTGTTGTAATATACTACTTTGGGTAATTAACTTTAATATTTATAAAACATTTCGTTTTTGTTTTTTCTTAATGATTTTGTACCCATTGGCTCTGCTTTTGAAACTTTCATAACAAATACTTCCTTTTCATTGGCTTTTAACGGAAAAATATTTAAGAACCGCTCTCTCAAATGCTGCAAATTGTCAACAACATCTGCATGCATATCAATACCGTTGCCATGAGTTAACCGGTTAAAAAAGAAGGCCGGCGATAGCATAGGGTGTACTGATATGCCTTCTTTATTGGCATATATCCATGCTTTTTGTACGGCGCTCCCTGCATTAAGAAGCATTTCGTGTGTAAATTCAGGTATGGTAAATATTATTAATGCCGATGCCGATTTTACTGATTTTAGTGACATTTTTTTAAAAGCATTACCTTTTTTCCATTTAGCTAAAAGCTCAACAGCATTCCAGTCTTTAGCTACATTTAAGCCTGCAATATCACCTAATGTTATATCAACCGCAGCTACTTCAACCCCATCGCGCGTTTGCTCAGCCTGTTCTTTATTCCATCTAATTTCATGATAAAATTCGTCATGGCCCAATTCATTTAATAACCGCACCTTGTCGCATTCGGCTATAATTTCACCAAGCTCATCAAGTTGGTTGTCATCATCTGTATAATACACGCTTATTTTGTCAAACTCGCTGATGGTATTCTTTAAATTTTCAAAGAAACCCACATCTATTTTTTGTCTTGGCCCCAGTTTCCTGTTAGTGCTCCTTGAAAATAAATACTCCGCCAAATCACTGCCTTCAATATTTGTTGATGTAGCTTTTGAAAATTTAATAGCCGCAATTAATTCGTGGTTGTTTGTAATGGGGAATAATTTAATATGATCTGCTAAGTTTAATGCGGCGGCTTGAAGATGCAGGTTTTCTAATGCAGCCCCTAAGGCCATGTGCGATCCCATTTCGTAATAATCGCCCCATGACCATGATCTGTATTTATCATGGAATAAAAACAATGTACTATTATGGTAAACCCATTTCCAGGGTTGATTATTGCCTGCCGAAGGGGTGCTTAAAACAGCATCCACAATTTTATCAAGCTGCTCATCAGTTATACCAATACCGTCAGAGTTTGCTGCTGTAAAATACTTATCAATGGTGTTAAATAAATCTGATTGTTGTAAAGGTGAATAAGGATTAACTGATAATGGAGCTTTAACTTTAGTATTTTCTATGTTTTTATCGCCCACCAATTCATCCAGATCAACATAATACCTGCCAGATTCATGGTATTGATCCAATAAAATACGGCGGCATACATCCGTTGTTAACGCCCCGCCAAGCACTACTGATGATGCCAGTTGCGGCCAGGTATTAATGGATTGCTCAACCTCCATCATTGATGCTTTTAACCGGGTTGAAATGGTTTCGGCACCTACCATTTTAAGTATAAAAGGGATTTTTTCTTCGTTGGTTAAGCCTTTAATATTTGTTGGGTCCAATCCATCAGCCAGGCCATGTAATATGGCGCGGTTAGGCTCCAGGTCAAAACGCTCCACATCAAGCATCCCGCGGTCGTTGGTATCCATTACCACGGGTATTTGCAGCTCGCGGGCCTTATAACGGCTTTCTATTTTTATATCCAGGCCATCGCATACCTCAATAAACAGGTCGAGCTTGCCATCGGCAGTAAAAAAGTCGTCCATATTTTGTGGGGTTAGCCCATCATGGTATAGTTTAACCTTAATATATGGGTCTATCTCGGCTATTTCGCGTGCGGCAATAACAGTTTTATTAATCCCCATATTATGCAGCCCTGTGCGCAAACGGTTAAGGTTACTTAACTCGGCAATATCAAAATCGGCCAATCGTAATTCGCCGCATATACGCTCCATCGCTATAGTAAGCGCTATTGATTGCCCAACTGAAAGGCCCACTATGCCTATCTTTTTTTGTTTTAAAAGGGCTTGCTCCTCCCGGGTAATTTTGTACTGGTTACGGTTGGTGCGCACCTCAACAAATT
The DNA here is from genome assembly GCA_025929405.1 of Mucilaginibacter sp. GTDB lineage: Bacteria > Bacteroidota > Bacteroidia > Sphingobacteriales > Sphingobacteriaceae > Mucilaginibacter. The sequence continues at coordinate 5,868 of JAICMD010000044.1, forward strand.
CGTCTTCATCTAATAAATGTACCAGGCTCCTGCTCCAGGGGTAATAAACCCATACACCGTAATCATTAATATCGGTACCATTTAAGTGCCGGGTTATATGAGCCTCATACTCGTCGGCTTTTATTTTTATAGATGGATTCTGGCTTTTTATTAACTCCTGTAACTGGCTCCGGATTTCGTCATATATTACTGAAACTTTGCCTTCGGTTAAAAACTGATTAAATGTTTGTTTTCCTTCGGGTGCGTTAAGCCTGAAGAACTGGGGTGTATAGGTAAGTTTATCAGAAGTGCTGCTATACAAATGCGCTTGATTTTTTAGCATTGGTTTAGGAATAAGTAAAATGTTACGCAAATAAAATAAATTATAGGCAATTTAATAACAAGCAGTTAAAGTATATTTACATCGCGCTCATCAATTTTATAGCTCAAAAATGTTTTTTTAGCCTGTTGTATGGTAGCCTGCAGATCCCACTTATCCAAGTTAGGTATCTTAATGTCGTAATGAATGGTTATTTCTTTTTTTCTCAACACCTCAACACGTGTAATATTCAGATTCTCGCGTATCTTCATTATTGCTGCTTTATCCTCTTCGTAAGCCTTGCTTAATGTGGGTACATCTTTTAACACCATAGTAGTTGCAACAAGGTCAAGCTTGGGGTAATAAAAGGTGCCATCAATACCAATGCTTGGCTCCAGTTCCATGCCTACAGCCTCACCGGGAGGTATGGTATAAGGTGCGCATAAGGCAAAAAGCGATTGTATGCCAATCTGGTATGATATTGCTACTGCCGTGCGGATAAGGAATATACAGCCAATACCATAGCCTGCAATCTCGCGCGAGTTCCATAACCCGCATAACTCGCCGGTACCATGCTGGGCAAATTTCCAAACAAGGTCAAATATGCCTTTATCCATAGCGCCGGTGGCCTGTTCAATAGGTAAAGGCTCCGAGCCGCCTGCAACATGTACCCGTGCCCCGCCATATACTTTTTTGCCGTCCATTGATTCAACAATCATTACAAAGGCGGCAGGATTTTTAGTCCACTCGTTTTTTGAGGAAGTAACTTTAGTAACCCCGATACTGGTTAAAACATGGGTATGGCCTTCAATAAAAAGCTGGCAGGTTTCAGGCTCATCAACGGCTCTGAAAGCCCTGAGCCTTACCTCGGGTTTATCTTTATTTAAGCTATCCTCCATTAACTTATTTTAAATCACAAATCCGCACAATTTAATATTAATTTCTGTCTAAAATCTATAATAAAAGCCATATTCCATTTGTTTAAATAAAAGGCCGGTGGTTATAAATAAATTAGTTTATGCTGGTAATCAATCAATTGAATTGGTAAAATACAGGCAAAAAATTAATAGCTTAAATATAACATATTTCCTTTTTAATAATAACAAGCGTGTTATTACATGTTTCAACTTGTTTTAAAATTTACACAATTGTTGCAAACACAAAGCTATTTGCGCTATAGCAAATTGTGTTACAAAAAAGTTACTGCATTAATTAGGTATGTTTTATTGTAGTATATTAATAAAATAATACCTTTAAATTGATATATTTATAATATCAGTTGCCAGTTAAACCAATGTTACAATTTTGTCTGATTAAACTTCAAAAAGCAATCCTGCACTTTTGTACCAACGGTAGTAAATTATGAGAAGACGTAGCTTTTTAAGGAACATGGCAATAGCCATACCCGCCGCATCATGTATGCCTTATTTTGATTTATTGGCAGCGCCAAATATCAAAAAGGTAAAAATTACAAACGTTAAGTGCGTGCGTGTAAAAATTGGTTTCAGGGCAAGCGCGTTGGTTAAAATAGAGACTGATGCCGGTGTTATTGGCATAGGCGAGTGCCACCATGACGAGAATAGTTTTGGTGCCAAAGATATGGTGCTGAATGTATTTAAGCCAATTTTAATGGGCCAGGATCCGTTTGATCTGGAACGCCTGGTTTTTAAAATGAGTACGCGTACATCCTATTACGGAGGCAACCACGGCATACCAACCCACGCTATTACAGGCATTGAAATAGCCCTTTGGGACATTATCGGCAAGTTAAATGATCAGCCTGTGCATAAAATATTGGGCGGAGGCTCGCATCGTAACCAGGTTAGGGCTTATGCAACCATGCGCCCTGCCGATTTATTAAGTAAGGACTCATGTGCCGAGTTTGCCGAAAAAATGAAACGTATAAAGTTTACGGCTGCCAAAATTGATTATATACGCGATCAGCAATGGGAACGGTTGGATAACCGCATGGTATCAAACAGGGAAATTGATAAAAATGCGCGTGGATTTCAAAACCTACGCGATGCCGTTGGGGATGATTTTGATATAGCTGTCCACACTCATTGGGAAATGGATTTTGACAGCGCTTTGCGTTTGGCGCATGCCGTTGCGCCCATAAAACCCTGGTGGCTGGAAGACCCGCTTCCGTTTGCTTATAACGAGCAATGGGTAAAGCTTACCGAGAAATCGCCGGTGCCTATCTCAACAGGAGAAAATTTGTACACCCGCGACGATTTCAGGCCATTTATTGTTAACCAGGGCGTAAATAAAATTGAAATTGATGTTTCAATGGCGGGCGGGCTGCTTGAGGCTAAAAAAATTGCCGACCTGGCCGAAACCTATTATATGTCTGTGGCCACGCATAACGTAGCCGGGCCGGTAGCTACCATTGCATCGGCACATTGGGCTGCAACGGTGCGCGAGTTTTCGGGGCATGAAGCGTTTATGAATAACCCTATTAATGCTGATGGCAAAAGTTGTAATGGCGACCCTGAAGTTTTGGGCTACGGTATTGATATGCTTAAAGACGGCTACCTGCAATTTAATGATAAACCCGGATTGGGAATTAATTTGAACGAAGCCCTTATAAAAAAGAAATACATGCTGCCTGACGAAACCTGGTGGGATTAATTAGTCATAATTTTATATTTACGCGAAAATGAGAAAGATACTTTTTTTAATGATAACGCTGGCCATATCAGGCGCGGCAGTTAAAGCACAATCAGCCGATGAAAAAGCGGTTGCTGCAAATTGTAAATTACTAAGCCAGGGGCTGATAACACGTAATAAGAAGCTGCTGGAAAATTTAGCATCAACCGATTTAAGTTACGGGCACTCAAGCGGAGATGTAGAAGACAAGACCACATTTGTAAAAAATGTTATGGACAAAAAAGTTATTTATGTTGCCATTAACGTTCCTGTCCAAACTATAAAAATGGCAGGCGACAATGCCATTGTAAGACAAACACAACAGTTAAAGCTTATAAAAGCCGGCAAGCCAACTGATCTGAAGATCGGTAATATGTTGATATGGCACAAGCAGGGTAAAGATTGGAAGCTGCTTGCCAAACAAGGATTTAAACTATAATAATTAAACACACTATAAACCCAAAATGAACATTCCAGTTAAAAAAATTTTTAAATCGGTACAACAAAAAAAAGGATATCAAATAGTTTTATTGTTATCCATTGTGGTATTATATTCGGCCTATAAGGTTTTTGATGACCATCCGCGTGTGTGGAGTTCGTACAGAGGAAACTCTGAAACTAATGCGTATTCACCGCTTAAAGAAATTAATAAAAGTAACGTACAAAACTTAGAAGTTGCCTGGCAGTTTGGCCCACAGCCAACTGCAGCACCGGCAGCAGGCGGCAGATTTGGTGGCCAGGCCAGCCAGTCAAACCCTATTGTTATTGACGGAGTAATGTATTCAATCCTTAGCCGTAAGGTTTATGCTGTTAACTCTACTACCGGCGAACAGGTTTGGGAATTTGACCCGGCAGCTAATGCTCTTACCGGTGCAGTTGCCATGAGGGGAGTTTGTTATTGGGAAAAAGGAGATGATAAACGTATCTTAACCACAGTTGGGCCAAACCTTATCGCTATTAATGCTAAAACCGGTGAGCTAATAAAAACTTTTGGTGTTGATGGCAAGGTTGACATGCGTGTAGGATTAATACCGGGAGCTGATGCAAATGCGATTAGGGATGTTAGTTCATCGTCTCCGGGTGTTGTTTGTGGCGACCTGATCATCATGGGCTCAAGGGTAGATGAAAACTATGGTGCTTCTCCGGGCCATATCCGTGCTTATAACACAATTACTGGTAAGCTTACCTGGACATTTCATACTATCCCACATCCGGGCGAATACGGTTATGAAACCTGGCCTAAAGATGCATGGAAAGAATTTGGGGGAGTTAACGACTGGGCCGGTTTAAGCGTTGATAAAAAACGCAACATGGTATTTATAGCTACAGGCGGCACCTCTTATGATTTTTATGGGGTTGATCGCCCGGGTTCTAACTTATTTGCCGATTGCGTGGTAGCATTGGATGCCAGAACAGGTAAACGTAAATGGCATTTTCAAACCATTCACCACGATTTATGGGATTGGGACCTGACTTCGCCGCCAAACTTGATAACTATCACAAAAAATGGCAGAAAAATAGATGCGGTAGCACAGCTTAGCAAAAGCGGGTTTATTTTTGTGCTTGACCGTGTAACTGGCAAATCATTATTCCCTATAAAAGAAACACCGGTACCAAAATCAGATATTCCGGGCGAAAAAACATGGCCAACGCAACCGATTCCGGTATTGCCGAAATCATTTTCCCGCCAGGCAATTACAGAAGCAGATATTAGCAATTTCAGTCAGGCAGCGCATGATTCATCTGTTAGGCTGTTCAGAAAATTGCGTTACGAGGGTTTGTTTACCCCTCCTTCTGTTAAAGGTACTTTCCATAGTCCTGGCTCAAATGGTGGGGCCGACTGGGGCGGTGGTTCATTTGACCCTACAACCAACATCATGTACATTAAATCAAATGAAGCGCCTGAGATCATCAGGATGCAAAAGATCGAAAACAGGGTAACCAACCAAAGTGATTTTGAGATAGGAAAAACTATATACACTAATTATTGCATTGGCTGCCACGGCGCATCAAAAGGTGGTGACGAGTTTAATTATCCATCATTGATCAACATCCAAAAGAAATTAACTGACGAACAGATAATCGCTAAAATTAAAGTTGGTGGTGGTAAAATGCCCGGCTTTGCCGATGCAATTAAAGGCAAAGAGGCAGCTATATTAGCTTATTTGACAGGAGTTGATAACAAAACCTATGTAACTGCACAATCAGGTAATGCACCTGCTGTACCTGGCCAAAAAGTTAAGTATACCAATGTTGTAGCTTACCAGGCTTTAAGAGATATGAACCGCAAACCATTTATAACACCACCATGGGGCACTTTAAGTGCAGTTAACTTGGCTACGGGCAAATATATATTTAAAGTAACTGCAGGTAATGAGCCTAATTTTCAAAAACCAGGCGAGCCTGAAACCGGTTCAACAGGCAATGCGGGTGCGGTGGCAACTGCCGGCGGTATCGTATTTCTTGGCGGCGGTGCTGACCATAAGCTTAGAGCCTATGATTCAAAAACAGGTAAAGTAATATGGGAAACCACCTTACCCGGCGGTCAAAACGCAACACCAAGTGTTTACCAGGGAACAGATGGAAGAGAATATGTTGCCGTAAGCATCGGCTCTGACAAAGATCATCCAAGTGGTTCAATTATAACCTTCAGGCTTAAAAAATAAATTGATTAAGCTTATAAAAGCAAAGGCCACGGAATTTTCCGTGGCCTTTGCTTTTATGAATAAATTTACGGGTTATTTTTTGCGTAAAGACGATTCGCGAACAACCAGTTCATGCCCTAACAATACATTGGCGGGCGATCGTTTTTCGGGGGTGTACAATCGTTCAATCAACAATTTAGCGGCTACCTGGCCCATTTCGTATCCTTTATAATTTACCGTAGTTAAGTTGGGTTCAATAATTGAAGTTAAAGGGTCATTATTAAAACCCGCAAATGCAATATCCTCGGGTATTTTTAAACCGGCTTTTTGTAATACCTGCATACACGAAACGGCGCATTGATCATTTGTGGCAAATATACCATCGGGCAATTCCTTCATTAATAATATCCGTTCGGCTATTTTTATGCCATCTTCCGGGCTTAAACCTGTTACCATTACCAACTGCGGATCGTATGGGATGCCATTATCGGCTAATGCCTGTTTATATCCATTCAAACGGTCGGCATAAACGTTTTGCAACTGGTTGCCCGTGGCTTGCAATATCCTTTTGCAGCCTTGTTGTATAAGATGTGTAGTAACCTCATAAGCAGCCTTAAAATTATCTATATGAATGCCGGGGAAGTGTCTGTTCTCAGAAATACGGTCGAAAAATATTACCGGTGTGCCGCGCCTGGTAAAGCTTTCAAAATGAGCGGTGTCTTTTGATTCATAAGCCAATGAAACCAGCAAGCCATCTATGCGGTTACTGTACATTGCTTCGGCACAACCAACCTCCTTTTTTACATCTTCAAGCGATTGGCTTATAATAAGCGTTAAGTTTGCCTCGCTTACCTGCTGCTCAATACCGGCAATAGCCTGCGACATAAAAACGCTGTTGAGCTTGGGTACAATAACCCCGATAATGTTACTGCGTTTATTACGAAGATTACTTGCAAATGAGTTTGATTGATAGCCCATCTCAAGCGCAGCATCCAGGATGCGCTTTTTAGTATCTTTATTGGTGCCTGCCCTATCTTTTAAACCCCGGCTAACTGTTGCAGCCGATATATTTAATTTTTTTGCGATATCATAAATTGTGACCTCTTTCTCAGGCTTCTCCATACTAAAATAATGCGGTGGTTAATACTGCCCATGCGGGCTTAGGTGGATGTAAATTTATTATTTATTATTACAACTTGTTTAAAATGAGTTACATTTCTGCAATTAATTAATAATTTTTAACCAGGGGGAATAAATATAGTGTTTAAATACCTCCTAAAACAAATAATGCAGCCATTTTGGCTGCATTATTTTGTTAATAATTGTTTTATAGTGGTTTGTGAATGGGCTTATTTATCCCAGAATACACGTTCTGTTAAATCATCGCCACCCATTGCAGCAACTGCTGCATTATACGCATCTGCGTTAGTATTCCTTATATTAATAGGATAAGCCATACGGTGTATATAACCATCGCCAGGCAGAGGGGCAACAGTTGGGTTTTTAGGTAACACCGGGTAACCGCTTCTTCTTAAATTAGCCCAATCCTCAGCACCACTGCTTAATGATGCTATCCAATATTGAGTGTTAATTTTTTGAAGTTCATTACCGGTTAGTAAGGAAACAGATGTTTGCCTGATATAACTTTGATAGTTTGCATCAGGTATAGCTGAGCCTCCAGGATAAGATCCCATTTCATCCATAGAAGCACGTATGCCGGTATTGTAATAAGTAGTAGCCGCAGCTAAGCCTCCCGGTATCCACCCTCTGAATGCTGCTTCAGCTAATAATAACTGAGTTTCTGCATAAGTGATAAGGAATGTTGGTGCTAAAGAGCTGCCATATACATTGTAGTTTAACTGTGAATATTTAAACCCGCTTCCGGATGAGGCGGTACCCTGAAAGTCAGATTTGTTTTTTATGCTGTTTTGATCATATCCGATAGGAAAACCAATTTGATTAGCAAGTACCGTATCAGGGTTTGTAGTTAAAATAGCATTCGGGTTAGCATACTTACCTATAATATACTTGGCGCGGGGATCATTGGTACTTTTTAATTGAGTAACAAAAGGCTCTGCCATGTAGTAATAGTAAGGGTTAGTTGCGCGCGGACCTGCATTAAGCCTGTTATTAAAATTATTAACGCCATTGTAGGTTATAATAACGTCATCGCTGTTAGACGACATTAACGAATTAGAGGTAAATGCCTCCGAAGCAATACTCTGGGCTTTTGCGGCATCTACCTTTGAGTAGCGCATACCCAGACGCAGCAATAACGACCAGCCCATTTTTTTCCATGCGGTTACTTGCGGGCCTACAGCTAATGGGCCGAAAAATATATCTGCAGTTACCCTATCGCCTGTAGGATTTAAACCAGCAATAGCAGCTTTAATCTCAGTATATAGGCTGGCATAAATATCAGCATCCTTATCAAACTTAGGATAAAGGATGTTTTTTAGGTACGCCTGCTCGGCCTCGCTGTAAGGCGCGTAGCCGTAAGTATCAACTATAAGCATATAGTTGTATGACTTCCATATCCTTGCCATTTGGTACAGGTTATTACGGGTAGGATCATTTTTGGTATTAGCAATAATTTGCTCCAGGTTTCTTAATGTAGTACCATAAGCGCCCCATTTATCACCGTTATAGTTATCATTATTAGTATTAAAGTTGAAACCGGTTGTAGCACCCAGGTTATACGCATTAACAAACTGTTGTGTAATGGTTTGATCTTGTTCCCAACCACCTGTAGGTGTACTGATCTCCGCATTGGAGAATAAGAAACCCGGATCAAGGGTTAACAATGCAGCGGGATCTTTATTTAAGTCTACAAATCCTTTATCGCAACTCGCCAGGGCAAAAACCAAAGCTATTGAAAATAAAATTTTAAGATTATTTAATTTTTTCATAACACTAAAGATTAGAATTTAACATTTAAATTAAGCCCCCATGTGCGGGTTGTTGGAAGCGAGGTTTGCTCATATCCTAACCTGCTATCGCCTGATGAAGCAAATGATTCAGGGTCAACATCAGGTATCCACTTCTTGATCAATAACACGTTACGGCAAGATGCACTTAGGGTTAAGCCTTTTATGAATTTAACGTTTTTAGCTATCATTCCGGTAAAATCATAGCTTAAAGCTATATTCCTCAGCTTAATAAAGCCACCGTTGTATAAAAACGGATCCACAATTTGTAAATTGCGGTAATCAGTATAAAAGGTTTGCGGGTCAACACCAATAGTGTTTTGACTGCCATTTGGTAGTACACCCGGGAACACAACACCACCAACACGGCCAACCAATGATGCTTGAGTTAAACCTTGTCTTAAACCATTAAGCGCGGTTGAAGAAAGTATTTTGTTTCCTAATTTATAATCAATAAATACTGACATGCTTAATTTTTTATAACGGAAAGTGTTGTTCCAGCCACCGGTCCATTTAGGGTCGGCACTGCCAAAAAGCACATCAACTGAGTTAGCAGCCAAGCGACCGGTTGAGGTAAGTAATATATTTCCGTTTGCGTCGCGGGCATAAGTTCTGCCGCCAAGCTGGTTCATAGCCATACCAACCTGATAGTATAAGCTACCAATAAACTCGTTACCACCAAAGTTAGCTACCTGCAAACGTTGGTTTGATGGAGGACCAAGACTTGTTACTACGCTTTCGTTAAAGGCACCGTTTAATGAAGTAGTGTAAGTAAAGTTAGCTGTTTTGATAGGTGTACCTTCTACAAAAATCTCCAAACCACGGTTTCGTAGGCTGCCCAAATTTTGTTGAACGCCGCTGAAACCTGATGCACTTGATAAGTTTACATTTAATAATTGCTTTGTGGTTTCTTTATTGTAAGCGGTAATATCAAAATTTAAACGGCTGTCTAAGGTTCTTACTTCCAACCCAATTTCTTTTTCAGTTACACCAAAAGTTTGAATGTATGGGTTCGGGTCGTTGCCGCTGTAGCTGCCCAAAGTATAGCTACCATTAGTAGTTGTATAAGGATTGGGTTGCAGGGTATATGTTATTAAACCACCAAAGGGTCCAACCGGGCCTGTACTGCCGGTTGATGCATAACTTGCA
>JAICMD010000082.1 GCA_025929405.1 Mucilaginibacter sp.
GATAAAAACGGCAACAAAATGAGTAAACGCCTGGGTAACGGCGTTGACCCGTTTGAAACCATTGAGCAATTTGGTGCTGATGCCCCGCGCTGGTATATGATAAGCAATGCCGCGCCGTGGGATAACCTTAAATTTAATGCCGAAGGTATTGACGAGGTTAGGCGCAAATTTTTTGGCACACTTTACAATACGTACTCATTCTTTGTAATGTATGCCAATATTGATAAGTTTAACTACAGTGAACCTGAGGTTGAACTATCACAACGTCCGGAAATTGACCAATGGATCATATCATTGCTTAATACCCTTAGCCGCGATGTTGATGGTTTTTATGCGGATTTTGAACCTACCAAAGCCGCGCGTGCCATACAGGATTTTGTTGACGCGCACTTAAGCAACTGGTATGTGCGGTTAAGCCGCCGCCGTTTCTGGAAGTCAGACAACTCGGCTGATAAATTATCGGCCTATCAAACACTATACACTTGTTTGGTTACTATCGCCAAGTTAATGTCGCCTATAGCGCCATTCTTTGCAGATAGGTTGTATAATGACCTGAACGCTGTCACCCAAAAAGAAATTTACGAATCTGTACACCTGGCTGCTTACCCGGCTTATGATGATAAGCTGGTAAACAAACCGCTTGAAGAGCGTATGCAATTAGCGCAGGATATATCATCATTGGTGTTATCACTACGTAAAAAGGTAAGTATTAACGTTCGCCAGCCATTAAGCAAAATATTATTGCCTATCCTGGATAACAACTTTAAAAACCAGGTTGAGCAGGTTAAGGATCTGATATTATCAGAAACCAATATTAAAGATATTGAGTATATTACCGATGCCTCGGGCTTTATCAAGAAGAAGGTAAAACCCAACTTTAAAGCGCTGGGCGCCAAGGTAGGCAAGGATATGAAAGCCGTTGCCGAAGAGATCAATAACCTTGATCAGGAAGCGATACAGAAATTGGAAAGTGAAGGATCTATCCAATTACCCACCACTCACTACTCACTGCTTACTACTGACGTTGAAATCATTGCTGAGGACGTTCCCGGATGGCAGGTTGCAAATTTAGGCAAACTAACCGTGGCTTTAGATGTTACGATAACCAACGAACTGAAACAGGAGGGCATCTCGCGGGAATTAATAAACAGAATACAAAATTTGCGCAAGGCTAAGGAGTTTGAAGTAACTGATAAGATAAATGTAAGGCTAAGCGATGTGCCTTTTATTACCGAGGCGGTGAATAACAATTTATCCTATATTTGCGCGGAAATTTTAGCTGACAGCATAGTGCTTGATAATCAGCTAAATGATGGTGAAAAAACCACCATTGATGATAATGAAATAATTATTGCTATTAATAAAATATAAATGAACGTGGAAAACGAAAAAACAAGGTACAGCGACGCAGAGCTGAAAGAATTTAAAGAACTGCTGCTGGATAAGTTAAGCAGCGCTAAAGAAGAGTTAAACTCTTTGGCTACTTCATTAAGCTCGCCAAACGCTAACGGTACTGATGATACCGCCGGAACTTACAAAACATTGGAAGACGGATCGGCTACGCTGGAGAAAGAACAAATAAACCAACTGGCTGCCCGTCAGAAAAAATTTATTGAACAGTTAGAGGCGGCTTTAGTACGTATTGAAAATAAAACCTACGGCATTTGTCGCGAAACAGGTAAGTTAATACCAAAAGAGCGTTTACGCGCCGTACCGCACACTACTTTAACTATGGAAGCTAAATTAAAGCAATAAATGAAGGCTGCTTATATTAAACCTTTTACTGTTGCTTTTTTAGTTATTGTTATTGACCAGCTTGTTAAAACCTGGGTGCGCACCCACATGCTACTGGGCGAAGAAATACATTTTTTAGGCAGTCGCGGCATGCTGCATTATACGGAAAACAATGGTATGGCCTTCGGGATGGAATTGGGCGGTACTTTTGGTAAGCTATTGCTAACGCTTTTCCGCATTGTGGCGGTTTGCGGTATTGGTTATGGCCTGTATTATTTAATAAGGCATAAATACCATCGCGGCCTGATTATGAATGTGGCCCTGATATTTGCCGGCGCTATGGGCAATATCATTGATTCTACATTTTATGGCCTGGTTTATCAGCGTGAGCCATTATTTCACGGGCGCGTGGTTGATATGTTTTATTTTCCGTTATTATCGGGCAATTTCCCCGCATGGGTGCCGTTTTGGGGCGGCGAAGATTATGTGTTTTTCCGCCCGGTATTTAATGTTGCCGATTCGGCTATATCAATAGGCGTAATATTAATACTGGTGTTTCAAAAGCATTATTTTAAACACGAAACCCCGGTTATAAGCAGCCCAAATAGTGAAATTGTAGAAGAATAAATCTTTATTAAGTTTATACAAATAAAAATCCCCGTATTGATTAAACAATACGGGGATTTTTGATTTATAGCATATAGTTATTGTGGCTGGGCCTCGCGGGCGGGCCTTGCCTGACGTTGTTGCTGTTCCTGCTGTTGTTGTTGCTGACGTTGTGCATCCTGTTGCTGTCTTTGTGCATCCTGTTGTTGGCGTTGTTGCTGCATTTGCTGCTGACGCTGTGCATCCTGTTGTTGTTGACGCTGTTGTTGCATTTGCTGACGACGAGCATCTTGCTGTTGCTGACGTTGTGCATCCTGTTGCTGTTGCATTTGTTGGCGACGAGCATCTTGCTGTTGTTGACGTTGTGCATCCTGTTGCTGTTGCATTTGCTGACGACGGGCATCTTGCTGCTGCTGACGTTGCGCATCCTGCTGTTGTTGCATTTGCTGACGACGGGCATCTTGCTGTTGCTGTTGCTGTGCCTGTTGTTGCGCAGCATCATTTTGCTGCTGGCGGTTAAATGGCGCACCATTCTGATCACGACGCCGGCCATTGTCAGACCGGGTACCCGGTTGTGCCGGAGTTGCCGGTTGTGCGTTATTCTGCGGAGCTATATTTGGCCTGTCTTCCGGACGGCCACGGAAACCACCTCTATTTCCCGGTTGCCCAACACGGTTATTGGGCTGGTTGTTATCCGGGGCATTACCAGGCTGTGCGTTGTTTTGATCCGGGCGGTTGCCAAAACGGTTTCCTGGTTGGTTATTGCCAGATGCATTACCCGGCTGCACATTATTTTGTCCAGGACGATTTTGATCATTACGATTACCGAAACGATTACCCGACTGATTATTATTTGGCCTGTTATTTACATGTACCACATTATTATTAGGGTTGCTGCTTCGTGCTACCTCGGCCAGTTTTGATGCATTGGCACGGTTATAACCGGCAGTACCACCAGGCTCGCGGCGGGCGATACCCTGATTAGGGTTTTGTTGTTTGTAAGCATTGGCATCAACCACACGTTCAGGCCGGGCATCAGGGGCGCGCCTTACTGCCGGACGGTATATATTAACCGTTTTATTAGAAATATTTACCGGGCCGGGCCTGTTAGAATTATTAATACGGTAAATTTCAGGGCTACGATGTGTTACACGCTGTATATCCTGCACACGCGGACCGGCAATGTACCTATGATTATCATGGGTATATACATTGTTAATGATGGTGGCATTGTGCATAATATTTACTACGCGGGTACGCGGCACATAATAATTGTAAATATTTGGACTGGTTATATACGCCTGCGGAGCAAATACCCAATAATCGTTAGGTATGTTATAACCACCACCTATTGATAAACTGATATCAATACCCGGCAATAACGGTGCCCAGCCATAATAGCCGCCACCCTGCCGCCAGCTTACCCAGGCAGGTGCCCAATCGTAACCGGGTATCCATTCCCAGCCATAATAATCGTCAAAGCGCCAGCGGCCGTAGTGGAAGGTTGCCCATCCCCACGGATAATCAGACACCCAGGTATTACCATACTCGGTTAATACCCAGTGCCCATCAGTAGCATAAGGCCTGAAATCGCCCTGAACATCGGGCACCCAAACATCGCCATACTGTGGGTCGTACACCCAAATGCCATACGGCGAAAGGCTGTCATAAAAATCCTGGTCGGATATATAGTCGTTCTGTGCCGAACTTTTATTGGGGGCGGCCATTACCAGCAACAATGCCAATAATCCTATGCGCCATATTTTATTTAAAAATTTCATGATATGCATAATTTGAGGTAAATATTTTATATATGGACAATACAAACTATAAAACGTTTAGCCGGATAATTGTTTTAATCATAAATACTACTGCCGGTTATAGCCGTTATAGGTGTATAAATTTATTCATATATTTACTTTTTTAACTGATTTAAATCCCATAAATAATGAGTACAGTAAACATACCTCGTCTTGATTTGAACACCTATATAAATGGCGATGCCGCGGCACGTAAGCAATTCTCAGAAGAGATTGGTAAGGCTTTTAACGAAACCGGCTTTGTTACCATAACAAATCACGGGCTTTCAAAACAATTGATAGACGAGCTTTACGCGCAGGTAAAGGCCCTTTTTGCCTTACCCGACAGCGTAAAACAAAAGTATGAGATAGCCGAGTTGGCGGGTCAGCGCGGCTATACCGGCAGGGGCAAAGAAACGGCCAAAGGCTTTAAAACACCCGATCTAAAAGAGTTTTGGCAAATAGGGCAAACCGTTACCGACGGCGGCGTATCCAAAGAAGATTACCCGGATAATTTAATGGTTGATGAGTTGCCTGAATTTAACGAGGTAACATTAGAAGTTTATAAAAAACTGGAAGATGCAGGTAAATATTTACTACGCGCCATTGCCGTGTATTTAAACCTGCCCGAAAATTATTTTGACGATAAGGTACATAACGGCAACTCCATCTTGCGTACACTGCATTACTTCCCGATAGAGAACCCTGATGCTGTACCGGCTGATGCGGTTAGGGCAGGCGCGCACGAGGATATTAACCTGATAACCCTGTTAATTGGCGCCAGTGCCGATGGGCTTGAGCTATTAACCCGTGATAATGAATGGTTCCCGGTTAAGGCGCATGGCGAAGACCTGGTGGTTAATGTAGGCGATATGCTGCAGCGCTTAACCAATAATAAACTAAAATCAACTACGCACCGTGTAGTTAATCCGCCGCGCGAATTGATGGGATTTTCGCGCTACTCGGTGCCATTCTTTTTACACCCGGTATCTGAAATGGATTTAACCTCGCTGCCATCAACCATTGATGCCGAGCATCCTAAACTATATACTGATATCACCGCAGGTGAATATTTGGATGAGCGTTTACGTGAAATTGGATTGAAAAAGTAGTTGCAGCAGGCAGTTTGCGGTTGGCAGTAATTGCCACGACGGCAAACTGCTTACTCAAAGCCGCAAACTAATTATCCATTTCGGCCTGAATGGCTTTCAAAAAATCGTCGGGATGCATTGTACCTATAATGTAAACCAGTCCATCACGGTCGGTAAGGTAAATGGCATCATTGCCCGCCGCATAAAAACGTATGGTACCCCGGCTGTGCAGATTATAAACCGGGTTATTAAATAAGTAGCGACTGTATTGTCCCTTTTCGGCTTTTACAATACTGTTTATATCTATCTTAACCAGACGGGTGGTCCACAACCCGTCAAGCAAAATGCTTTTATTTAATACCCTGGTACTAAAGTGCAGTAAAAACCTAAGTATAATTGATATTACAATAATGGCTATACCCACCACCAGCAGCAGGTTGCCGCTGGTTTCGCGCTCATCGGTAAAAAAATAAATGGCAAAGCAAAAACAGGCCAAAACCAACCTAATAGTAGTGGGTATAAACTCCCTGCCCAGGTATTGCTTTTCGGTAAAAACGGGTTTATCGTTCATTTATAATTTAAACAGTTCGAATATAGTTACTTTTTTAGTGTTATTAGTTACTTTATAACGTTCATCCGGCTGATAACCACCTACCCATACAATATCGCCATTACCGTTAACTAATATAGGTATTTCTGCTTTTGTATGCAGCGGTACCTTTCGGTTAATAAAAAAATCGCTTAGCTTTTTTCGTGTTTTCATCCCCAGCGGATAAAAAAAATCGCTTTGTTGCCACGGACGAACAGTTAACGGATAAACCAATAAATCGGCATCAATTGATGTAGCCATAGGGTTATCCTTTATTATTAACGGACTATCATCATGTAATAGTGTAAGCCGGTACGCTCTGTAATGTATGGTATGGTCGCCCTCATTAATTAATAAAGCCGGTGTGGTTGTCTTTCTTTTTGGTGTGATGATTAATTGCGCACGATCAAGTATCAACTGGTAGGCTTCCGATTCAA
This sequence comes from Mucilaginibacter sp., assembly GCA_025929405.1. Taxonomy (GTDB): domain Bacteria; phylum Bacteroidota; class Bacteroidia; order Sphingobacteriales; family Sphingobacteriaceae; genus Mucilaginibacter. Next base: position 6,257 of record JAICMD010000082.1, read on the forward strand.
AAACCCGCCCTGAATGTTTATGTAAGCTTGCCAATATATCATCAACCGTAGCTTCATTAAATCCATACGGCTGCAATAGCTTATATAGCAACAAATGTTTCGGCTGCAATTGGTTTATATCAGCTATAGCTATTGCTTTATCTTCTCCTTCCGTGCGCAGCATTTTAGTGCGCAGGTTCTCAACTGTAGTTTCCAATAGTTGCTCCAATTCCCTAAAATGGCGCAGGTTGTTTTCAAATGTAGATTCGAGGTTTGGGTTAAGCGTTTTTAAATGCGGTATTACCTCGTGCCTTATTTTATTGCGGGCATATTTGGTTGAGGCGTTTGAACTATCCTCAACATAAGCAATATTGTTTCCTTTAATAATATCAGCTATTTCATTGCGGCTTAAAAACATTAACGGACGCACCAGCATACCATTTTTAGGTAAAATGCCATGTAAGCCTGCAATGCCTGTGCCCCGCGTTAGGTTTAACAATATTGTTTCAATCGTATCGTTTTGATGGTGCGCCACGGCAATAGCGTTATAACCATTTTGCTGGGCCACTTGCTCAAACCATTGGTAGCGCAGGTTACGGGCAGCCATCAGGATGGATATTTTTTGTGCAGATGCATATTCGGCAGTGTTAAACTTTATAACATGAAATTCAACCCCCGCCTGCTGCGCCAGGTTTTGGCAAAAGGCTTCATCAGCAACAGATTCGGCGCCGCGTAATTGAAAATTGCAATGGGCAATAGCAAAATTAAACCCGGCAGCTTTTAATAAATGCACCATCAACACCGAGTCGATACCGCCGCTTACTGCAGCCAACACTTTGCTGTGGGGCGAAAAAAGGTTGTTTTGTACTATAAATTCAGTAAAACGTTTAACTGGAAGCATACATCAAAATTATAATTTAATAACCCCCAACAAAAAACTAATTTTGCCCTTGTGAATAAATACGCCCTTTGTATATTATTATTACTGGTTTTTGCTCATGCAATGGGGCAAAAAAAACAATCAAAAGTAAATCTGACCGGCTCCCAAAGTTCAGAAATGCTGAAAGGGCCGGGCGGTAAAAATATCCTGAAAGTAAAAAAAGGGATTTTTAAACAGGATTACTCCACTTTAAGTTCAGATAGCGCATTATTTTATCCCGACCAAAACGCATTTGATGCTTTTGGTAATGTAAACATTAACCAGGGTGATACGCTGAATATTTTTGCAGATAAATTGAATTATAATGGTAATACCAAAATTGCCATTTTAACCAACAATGTTAAACTGGTTGACCGCTCGGGCACGTTAACAACCAACCACTTTACTTACAATACCGCTACCCGCATAGGCACCTATACTGATGGCGGCAAACTGGTTGACAGGGATAATACATTGACAAGTAAAAACGGCTTTTATTTTGCTTACTCGCACGATGCTTACTTTAGGTATAATGTTTTGGGCAATACCCCCGATGCGATAATTAAAACCGATACCATGCGGTATAACTCAGACACACGCATTACCTATTTTTATGGGCCTACGCATATTTATGGTAAAAAGGACAAGGATACATTATATACCGAAAACGGCACTTATAATACTGCTACCGAGCAGGCCCTTTTCGGTAAAAACAATTTATATAAACAGGGCACCAAATCGTTAAAAGGCGATAGTTTGTTTTACGATAAGTTAAACGGATATGGCCGCGCTACCCGCAACGTTGTTTTTGATGATGCCGAGCAGCGTATTACCATACACAGCGGACTTGGTGAATATTATAAGGAAGACGACAAGGCAATAATGTCCGTACATCCTTACATGACATTTGTTACCGAGGAAAAAGATACAACCCAAACAGATACTGTACCCAAAAAGTCCGGCGCCAAGCCAAATGCAACTACCGTTAAACTACTTGGATTAGAAAAGGTTAACGCACAAAAACCTGCGCTCGATAATAAGGCAGACTCCTTAACAAAAACACCAATAGCCAAAGCCCCGGAAAGGATAAAGCGCGATACGCTTTACATGACCGCTGATACCCTTGAAACCCGCATTTTAACTTATAAGGCCCTTAAAGATTTGCAGCAGGAGCGTTGGCTTTATGCAAACAGGGATACATCTATTAAAATAAAACGAAGCGTTGTTGAAAAAACCCGGCCTAAGTTTTTAACCATTACGCCACCCAAAATGCGCGATGATACCAGCTATTTTCACCGTGATATTTTTGGCAGGCCCAAACCGGTTATTGCGGCAACGCCCAAAAAACCAGCCGCAGTTAAGGCTGCACCAAAGTTAACGGCCAAAGACTCGTTAAGGATAAAGCAAAGGGCCGATTCGCTTGATTTAATAGCAAATCATGGCTTCCGTGATACATCGCGTATAAGGATAGTGATGGGCTATCATCATGCAAAACTCTTTAAATCCGATCTGCAATCGGTAGCCGATTCGATGTTTTACAGCAACAGCGATTCAACTATCAGGAGTTTTAATAACCCCATGATGTGGACGCAAGGCTCGCAATTATCGGGCGATACCATTAACATGCAGATGAAAAATAAAAAACTGGATAATATGGACCTGTACCCAAAAGGGTTTATAGTGAATATCGAAAAAAACGACTCACTGCATTTTAACCAGTTAAGCGGCAAAAAAATACATGGTACCTTTAAGGATAATAAATTAAACAGCCTTACGGTTACCGGCAATGCCGAATCAAGGTATTTCAGGCGGGATAGTGTAACCAACGAGGTTATTGAGATGGACCGGACAGAAAGCGGCAAGCTGGTGGCTAATTTTAATAAGGGACAACTCACCGGCCTGGCATTTATACAAAATCCTACGGCTAAAGCCATACCTATCGGCCAGGTTAAGGATGAAGAAAAGATGCTTAAAAACTTTTTATGGAAACCTAAAGACAGGCCGGCATCAAAAGCATCAATAATATCATCATCTGCCAAAAAAACAACTGGTGTAAAACCGGCAACAGTAAAGCCCCCGGCGACTAAGAAACCGGGCAATAAAACACCGGGTCCGGTTAAGTCAAAGCAAACAGCGGCAAAGAAAGATACCTCCTTTAAACCTAAAATAACCGGAAATATTAAGCCCGCCGGTACGGTAATAAAAACTGATACTGCTAAAAAGAAGAATTAAAGAGCTTGGCTGTTTAAAAAGTTCTGCAGCTTTTCAACAGCTATTGCACGGTGGCTTATGCTGTTCTTTTCGGCCATGGTCATTTCGGCAAATGTTATTTTATAGCCATCAGGCTGAAATATAGGGTCATATCCAAACCCTGCTGCGCCGCTTAATTCATGCCGGATGGTGCCTTCTACTGTTCCCTCAAAAAAATATTCGCTGCCATTCCACAATAAGGATATTACCGTTTTAAATCGTGCGCTTCTGTTAGTTATACCCTTAAGCCCAGCTAATACTTTTTGATTATTTGCTGCATGATTACCGTGTTCGCCCGCATATCGTGCTGAGTAAACTCCCGGATCACCGCTAAGTGCGTCTATCTCCAATCCGCTGTCGTCCCCAAAACAGTTCAAATGATACTTATTGTAAATGTAATGACTTTTTATAGATGCATTTTGATGAAATGTAGAACCAGTTTCGGGAATATCGTCATAACAGCCAATAGTATTAAGGCTAAGTAATTGTACTTTGTCGCCTATTTTCGCCTTTACCTCTTCCAGTTTGTGAGCATTATTGGTTGCAAATACTAACTGCTGCATTATAAGTTTTTCATTTTATCCCAAAAAGCTTTTTTATTGTCGGTATTATCCATCATTTCATCAAAGCTAAAACTGTAAAGTACGGTACAATTGCCCGCATTATCCAGTTGGTTAAAAGTCAATGCATTCATACCGGCCGGTATTGCGCCCTTTCCTAATACCAGTAATTTTTCAGGCTTAAAATAAGCCATTATCTCATCAAAGCCGGCTTGTGCATGTTTGGCCAGGTTAAGTATGGCTATATCATCAACGGCATATTCCTTACGGGTTAATATGCTTTGCAACGCTGTAAAATGTGCTTCGGCAATAAACTCATCAACGGTATAATTAACCAGTATTAAAAAGTTTTTATTATTACTGCCTAAATACTTGAAAACTGTAACAGGCGTTTGTATATCCGGTACCGAAACAGGTTGCAGTTGCGGCGCTACCTTATCGGCAGATAAAAGGTAAATATCTTCCTGAAATATATAGCTCAACGCTGCCGGTATTTCAACTTTCATTTAATAATGCTGCTTTAACAAATTTTAACCAAAAATAGTTAAAGTGTTTGAAGCTTTATTGGCATATTCGCATAATTATAAACAGGGCATTTGTAACGAGTTAATTGCACAATTATAATTTTATAATATTTATCGTAATTTGGATTTTTGCGGCCGCCCATCCGCTTAATATTAAGTAGTATACATGAGAAAGTTTGGAGTTGTATTATTAGTGGTTTTTTTATTTACAACGGCAGCCAATGCCCAAAAAAAGGTATTGGATAAAATTGTTGCCGTAGTAGGGTCGAGCATTATACTTAACTCAGACGTTGAAACCGGCTATGCACAGTATTTATTTCAGGGCACACCGCCAAATCCGGCGCTTAAATGCGAAATAGCACGCAATTTAATATCGCAAAAGCTGCTTGCTGCACAAGCCGTTATTGATAGTATTGAAGTTAAGGACAGCGAGGTTGAAGATGAGGTTGACCGCCGTATGCGCCAATCAATACAACGTGCCGGGGGTGAAGATAAATTGGAGCAGTTTTTAGGACGGCCAATTACCCAATATAAAGATGAGATAACCCCTGATGTTAGAGAAATGCTGGTGTCTGACCGTATGCGCGGTAAGATCACCGAAAAAATTAACACTACCCCACTTGATGTAAAAAGATACTTTGAATCTTTTAAAAAAGATAGCCTGCCTATGATAAACAAAGAGGTAGAAGTGGGCGAAATTGTATTTAACCCTAAGCTTACCGGCGAGGAAAAAGAATACGCAAAGCAAAAGGCCGAGGACCTGCAAAAACGGGTAAAGGCAGGCGAAGACTTTGCTTCATTGGCTATTGCCTATTCGCAGGACCCGGGCACAGCAGTTGATGGCGGCGATTTGGGTTGGAAATCACGGTCGGATTTTGTTACAGGGTTTAGCGCTGTGGCCTTTAAATTAAAGGCCGGAGAGATTTCGCCGGTTTTTGAAACTGAATTTGGTTATCATTTTTTACAGGTTATTGAGCGCCGCGGCGAACAGGTACACGTCCGCCATATTTTAATCATTCCTGCTATTACTGCACAAAGTTTAGTTAGGGCCAATGCCAAAGCCGACTCGGTTTATAAACTATTCCTGAAGCAAAAAATAACTGCCGATATGTTTTCAAGCGCGGCCACCTACTACTCAGACGATAAAGACAGTAAGTACAATGGCGGTATGATATTAAATGTTGAAAATGTACAAACCCGTACCACTTTAATACCTATTGATAAGCTTGACCCGCAGGTTGCATTAGTTATTGATACCATGAAGGTTGGTACTGTATCAAAACCAACTTTAATTACTGATGCCTCTGGTAAAAAAAGCTATAAAATATTTTACCTGAAATCAGTTACTGACGCGCACAGGGCTAACCTTGAACAGGATTTTGCAAGGATAAAAGCTGCGGCCAACGAAGATAAAATTAATAAAACCATAAGTGAATGGTTTGAAAAGAAACGTAAAGAAACCTTTATAAAAATAGACCCTGAATATCAATCATGCCCGGTTCTTACCGGGTGGTCAACCCCTCCTACAACCCAACAAGCTAAACTTTAACAAACTATGCAACACCGTTCTGAAGTAGAAGCCGCAGATGCGCTTAAACAAACCTATCAGCAAATACGTGC
>JAICMD010000190.1 GCA_025929405.1 Mucilaginibacter sp.
CCGAAGATAATGAAGTAGTGTTAGCGGATGGGAGCAAGCCCGAGTTACCTGCTAATGCTTTACCTCATTGGGAACTGGCCGCAAAATATAACATAATTGATTTTGAATTAGGTGTTAAAATAACCGGAGCAGGTTTCCCGGTTTATAAAGGTAAAGGTGCTAAACTGCAACGGGCTTTGATCAGCTTTTTTTTAGATGAGGCCGAAAAAGCTGGCTATACCGAAATGATGCTGCCGCTGATGGTTAACGAAGCATCAGGTTTTGGTACCGGCCAGTTACCCGATAAAGAAGGGCAGATGTATCATGTAACCATAGATAATTTATACCTGATACCCACCGCCGAAGTGCCGGTTACCAACTTGTATCGCGATGTTATTTTAAAGGCGGATGAATTGCCGGTTAAAAATTGCGGCTATACACCATGTTTTCGTCGTGAGGCAGGTTCGTACGGTGCGCATGTACGCGGGTTGAACCGCTTGCACCAGTTTGATAAAGTAGAAATAATGCAGGTAGTGCATCCGGATACATCTTATGATGTGTTGGAGGAGATGAGCCTGCATGTGCAAAGCTTATTAAAGAAATTAGGTTTGCCTTACAGAGTGTTGCGCCTTTGTGGCGGAGATATTGGTTTCGGTCAATCCTTAACTTATGATATGGAAACCTGGAGTGCAGCACAACAGCGCTGGCTTGAGGTATCATCAGTGTCTAATTATGAAACCTTTCAAAGTAACCGCCTAAAACTGCGTTTTCGTAATGCCGAGGGAAAAACACAATTGGCACATACTTTAAACGGAAGTGCCTTAGCCTTGCCGCGTATTGTGGCTACTTTATTAGAAAACAACCAAACCGAAAAAGGAATTAAAGTACCTGAAGTATTGGTGCCTTATACCAGGTTTGAGTGGATAGATTAATGAATTAAGCGAAATGCAAACCTTGCCGGGGAAACATTTTTTAAAATACCGGTTAATGTTTTTGGCTTTATTGTTATTGCAGATGGTTTTTGCTGCTGTGCATAAATAAAGTATTGCACACCTAAAGTTTGCAATAAATCATCCACCTTGGTATGTGGTTTTGTTTTATAACAGTATATTTTAATGCCTTTATAAAACGGGTTACATCGTAGGCGCCTTAGTATTTTTTCCAGTTCATCCCCTAAAAAATTATGGTCCAGCAAAATACCGTCGGGTTTATACTCATGTATAACCGGAAAAATACGGCTAATGCAATCAGTGTGTATTAAGTTTTTGGCCGGTAAATTAATGTGCGAAGTACCTTCGGCTACAATAAACAAAAGTTTTAATCTGCTTGACATCTTACGGTTAATTGTGATATTGCTTAATACGCAAATGTAAACCAATTGGTTACAACTTAATTATAGTTTTATTTACGGGTTTAATTACGACTTGTTACTTTTACCAAATGGAACTAATTACCTGGAATGATTTTGAAAAAGTAGAGCTACGGGCAGGTACCATTTTAGAAGCTGCTTACTTTCCGGAAGCACGTAAACCCGCGTATAAACTAAAAGTTGATTTTGGAGAGTTTGGCATAAAATGGTCGAGCGCGCAAATTACCAAACATTACACCCTGGAAGAATTGCCTGGCAAGCAAATAGCCGGTGTTATCAATTTCCCTAAAAAGCAAATTGCTAATTTTATGTCGGAGTTTTTAGTGACCGGCTTTGCCGATGAAAATGGCGACATAGTTTTAACAAGTATTGATAAACCCGTGCCTAATGGCAGTAAATTGATATAAATGAGATACGTTAGTTTCGGCGATGAACCGGCTATATCGCCGGATGATTTTTTTATGAAGGAGGCCTTGAAAGAGGCCCGCCAGGCATTGGCCGAAGACGAGATACCTATTGGTGCAGTAGTGGTTTGCAAAGGACAGATAATAGGGCGGGGGCATAATCTTACCGAACGATTAAATGACGTATCGGCCCATGCCGAAATGCAGGCACTAACCGCGGCGGCAAATTATATGGGTGGCAAATATTTGCAGGATTGTACATTATATGTAACCCTTGAGCCCTGTGTAATGTGCGCAGGTGCATCTTATTGGTTTCAGCTTAGCCGGATAGTTTTTGGAGCTTATGACAGTAAGCGTGGTTTTGGGCGTATCAGCCAAAAAATAATTCACCCAAAAACAGTAGTTACAGGCGGAATATTTGAAAATGAATGTGCTGAACTGGTAAAAGATTTTTTCAGGAAAAAAAGGTAATTATACTCCCATCAAAAAAGCCCGCCCCAAAGGGCAGGCTTTAATACTATATAATCGAGTTTATTAGATGGAATTAATTTTCGGCATATACGGGTTTCTTGATTCCGTTATCATAAGCTTTAAGGCCTTTTTTTAACAGCTTACGGGCCACGTGTATACGTGTTTTAACGGTACCGATAGGGATAGTCAGATGGTCAGCTATCTCATGGTATTTATGGCCTTCAAAATACATGGTAAAAGGCACGTAATAATCTTCGGGCAGCCTATCTAAAGCTCTTTTAATATCATCCATTATAAATTTGGCTTCACCCTGGTTTTTAGTTGAGCTATATACCAAGTTTGGTGATGATATTTCGTCGGATTTAGTTACAAAAGTGCTCATTTTAACAAAACGACGGTAGTTGTTAATGAAAGTGTTTTTCATGATGGTGTATAACCACCCTTTTAAATTGGTGCCTTCTTTAAACTTATTGTAATAAGTGATGGCCTTCAACATTGTATCTTGTACAAGGTCGTTAGCATCGTCTGCGTCGTGTGTAAAATGCAAGGCGTATGACCTTAATGAACTTGCTTGACGTAATACCAGGGTTTTAAACTCAATCTTTGTCATCTGTTTTTCTGTTTTTGTATGGATATGTAGACAAACATGATACCATCCAAAAAAATATTAAAAACCAAAACAACAGATGTTGTATAAGCGAAAATGGAATTTTATAAAAGTGTAATAAATACACCGATTATGATATAAGTGACTGTTTTACTTATGTTTATTAATTGAAAAAAAATCAATAAAAAATAAAACAATTATAGAAAAGTCGCGTACGGCTTGTATAAGAAAAATGAAAAAAGATTTTTTTATTAATTAATAATATTCACCTCGCGTTGTAGGGTAACGCCAAATTTAGTGTACACACTGTCTATGATTTGCGACGATAGGTTGTAAACTTCCCGTCCCGTGGCCCCGCCATGGTTCACCAAAACCAGGGCCTGGTTTTTCCAGGTGCCGGTATTGCCTATTATTTTTCCCTTCCAGCCACATTGCTCAATCAACCAGCCTGCGGCCAGTTTTACATAACCATCTCCGGCGGGATAATTTACTATATCAGGAAATTTAGCATGTACGGTTTCAAATTCGGCTTGAGTAATAACCGGGTTCTTAAAAAAACTACCCGCGTTGCCAATGGTAGATGGATCGGGTAGTTTAGATACCCGGATATGTGATACCACCTGCGATACATCTTTAATAGTAGGAGCAGTTATGCCGCGGTTGGTTAACTCCTGCTCAATAGCGCCATAGCGCAGGTTAACATTCGCTATTAATGAAAGAAGGAATTTTACCGATACAATAATATATTGTCCCTTTAATTCATTTTTAAATACACTTTCGCGGTAGCCAAATTTGCAATCGGTATTGGTAAAGGTTTTAAAAGTACCGGTAGCTATTTCAAAAGCACAGCAGCTATGAAATACATCTTTTAACTCCACGCCATAAGCGCCTATATTTTGTATGGGCGATGCGCCGACCGAGCCGGGTATAAGGCTCAGATTCTCCAGTCCGGCATATTCGCGGGCAACGCAAAAATTAACCAGGTCGTTCCACACTTCGCCGCCGCCTGCTTCAACATAAACGTTATTATGCTCTATACGATGCTCAAAACCACGGATATTTACATGCAATACCAAGCCGTCAAAATCATTTAGCAACAGCATATTACTTCCGCCGCCTACAACCAGTAAACGTTCCTGTTTCCATTGCGGGTCCATAAATAATTCTACCAGGTCGTCCTCATGATTTATCTCCACAAAGTATTTGGCTAAAGCTTCCACACCAAAAGTGTTAAAGTTTTTAAGGGAAACGTTTTGTTCGATCTGCAGCATGTTGGGCGAATTTCGGAATTTTATTTACAATTAACATTAACTATATAACTCTTTATCATTTCGAAACGAAGTGAGAGATCTAAAACAGCTTTATCGCTTGGTTAAAATTTCTTCCTCGTACCTCGGTTGGAAATGACAAATTTGTTTGAGTAATTATTTAAACCACTTCCTCTTTATCACCAGCAACCCAAACCCTTCCGAAGGGGTTTTTATGATTGACTTATGGTGCATTTTATGCGCCTTGCGGATGCCCAGCAAGTAGCGGTTACTGGTTTTAAATGGTTTGAAACGGTTATGGATGAACCAATCGTGAAATATAAAATAGATGGTGCCGTAAATACTGATGCCTGTACCTATCCAAAATTTATAATTTAAATCAACATGTCCCAGCCACATTAAGTACAAGGCAATAGAAGCAAACAGCAAACTGAACATATCATTCCACTCAAACCAGCCGTGGCGGTGCTGATGATGCGTTTTATGAATAAACCAAAGCGGACCATGAAACAGGTATTTGTGGATAAACCAGGAGAAAACCTCCATACCCGCAAGGGTAAACAATACAATAGCGGCAGTTTGTAAACTAAAAAGTAACATTTTTTAGTAATCCGGCAATTTCAGAATTTGCAGGCGCCCAATTTTTAGCATTTTGCCCCCATAATTTATAATTAGCGGCATCGTGTGTTTTGTCTCTGTATATGATAGCCATATCCCAAGCTATTTCGGCCTTTGTATCTTGTTGTCCGGGTTTTATTGCGGCAAGCCCCTGGGTAAAAGCTTTTATTGCTTCATCGTCTTTATTTACATGACTATATGCAAATCCCAATTCACGGTATAATAAAGCGTTTGCAGGATCATTAGTTATAGCTCCGTTCAAAACTTTAATAGCTTTATCATATTGCTTTAGCTCATTATAAGCATAAGTAAGTTCAAATTCTAGCCCATTGGCATGTGGTTCGGTTTTATAAGCACTTTCCAAATATTCCAATGCTTGTTGTATACCACCTGCCGAATTTAGGTGCTTCCCCATTAATACTTTACCAACTACAGTATTTTTATCCGGAAAAGGATATGAGGAAAGCCAATCTGGTATAAGCTTAACCTTTAAGTCGGCAACCATGTTTTCAGGCAAGGGATAAACAGGAAGTGAATTTGGGCCAATACGGATCAACTGAATTTGGTATGATTTTAAATAATCGGTAGAATCACGGAATATTTTACCCTGACCATCTATCTGAAATCGCCCTTCCAAATGCAAAGTATATCCTGCATGATCATCAAGATATACAAAGCCAAAATAAAATTTTCCGGTTTTGTTATCTTTTGGGAAGCACACATGCTTGTCTTCAAACTCGTACGGCTGCTTATTAAATTCCATCAATCCGTAAACCGTTTGTTGGGATGGTACAGGCGGATGCTGCGCCCGGGTACTTAAACACAGGCAAATTGCAAATAGGATTAAAAAAATAGTTTTCAAAGTGGTAAGGTTTACTGTTATCCTAATATACAAAGTTTTTGATAATTTGCATTAATGGCTGTAAAACTGAAATTAGCGTTATTTTTTGCATTACTGGCTTTCTCTACCTATGCACAGGATTCGTTATTTGCCCGCCGGGTAGTTGATACACTTACATCGCCTTATTTTTGGGGACGGGGGTATACTAAAGATGGTGTGGGCAGGGCTTCACGATATATTGAGGGACAATTTAAAAGTTATGGTTTGCAGCCATTAAGCGGACAAAGCTACCGGCAGGAGTTTATTTTTAACGTAAATACCTTCCCTGGTAAAATGGATGTGGCGGTAAATGGCAAAACGTTAAAACCGGGATATGATTTTATTGTAGCACCCCAAAGTGTAGGTGTTAAAGCCAAAGCTACGTTAATACAAAAAGACAGCACCCATTTTGTAAATGAGGAACACCATATTGTGGTATCATTGGAAAAAAAACTCACCTGGTCGGTTGAGCAAGGAGTAGCTGATTATACGGGTATAAGTATTGATAGGTCATCTTTAAAAGAGTTGCCCGTCACAATCAATGTTGATATTCAAAACAAACTTATCCCCGATTTTAAAACAGCCAACATTTGCGGCATAGTGCCCGGCACTGCACGGCCCGATTCGTTCATCGTATACACAGCGCATTATGATCATTTGGGTGGCATGGGAGCCAATACCTACTTTCCCGGCGCTAATGATAATGCCAGCGGAGTAAGCCAGTTGTTAAGCCTGGCTAAATATTTTGCCGCGCATCCGCAACGGTACAGCATGGTATTTATAGCTTTTGCAGGTGAGGAGGCGGGATTGCTGGGTTCTAAATATTTTTCAGAGCATCCGCTGATGCCATTAAGCAACACGCGATTTTTAGTTAATTTAGATATTGAAGGTACCGGCAATGAAGGCATTATGGTGGTAAATGCAACTGTTTACCCTAAAGAGTTTAACCTGCTGCAGCAATTGAATACCCAAAACCATTATTTTGTTAAGGTAGGCTCGCGCGGTAAAGTCGCCAATAGTGATCATTATTGGTTTACTCAATTGGGCGTCCCCGCGTTTTATATATACACACTCGGCGGCATTAAAGCTTACCATGATGTTTTTGATATCAGCAAAACCTTGCCATTAAATGGGTATAATAGTTTGTTTAATTTGCTGGTGGGGTTTAGTGAGGGATTAATAAGGTAGTTTATACTTATATATGCATCAGGTATTATTGAGTTAATATAC
>JAICMD010000342.1 GCA_025929405.1 Mucilaginibacter sp.
ATAAGTTCGCTGCTATCCTCAAAAACTATTTGTATACCCTCGCTGCGCAATTCGTTGGTTAGATCAGTTGGAGTTTTATCATAACCACATACAATGCAGCCCAGATGTGCAAAGTAGCGCGCAAGGCCGCTCATGCCTATGCCCCCTATGCCCACCAGGTCAACGCGTTGTATGTTGTTTAATTCCATTGTCTTTTTAAAAAGGCCCTCTCTTTTGGAAAAGAGGGCCTGAGATTTAATTGTTATTTGTTATTTGGATAACCTCTTGCGCAATAACTTCATCAGCATTTGGCATAGCCATTTTGCCAATATTATCGCTTAATATTTTTTGTCTGTTTTTATCGTTCAATAATTCAATTGCCTTGTCAATCAATTTAACTTCTGCGTCTCTGTCGGCCACAAATTCGGCGGCCTGCTCACCTACCAATGCCAACGCATTTTTAGTTTGATGATCTTCGGCCACATTTGGCGATGGCACCAGTATAACCGGTTTTTTAACCACGCATAACTCGGCAATGGTACCTGCTCCGGCCCTTGATATAATTACATCAGCAGCAGCATAAGCCAGATCCATACGGTTTACAAACTCCATTATCTTCACGTTAGGGTGATAATCGCCTAATTGATCTTTTATGGTTTGATAATAAAACTTACCTGTTTGCCAGATAACCTGTATATCTGCGGCAATCAGCTTATCTATACCAAATTGCACGCTGTTATTTAGTGTACGCGCACCTAAACTTCCGCCGGTTACCAATATGGTTTGCTTGTTGGGTGAAAGGTTAAACGACTCGATAGCCTGCAAACGCTTACCTTCAATATCAACCGAATCTTTACGGATAGGATTGCCGGTTTTGATAATTTTATCGGCAGGGAAAAACTTTTTCATACCATCAAAGGCCACGCAAATTCTTTTGGCTTTACTGCCCAGCCATTTATTGGTTATGCCCGCATAGGAGTTTTGTTCCTGTATCAAATAGGGCACATCCATTAATGATGCCGCATACAATAATGGCCCTGATGCATAACCACCCACACCAACCGCAGCATCGGGCCTAAAATCTTTTATAATTTGCCTTGACCGATATACACTATTGTACAGCTTAATAGGGAACATCAGGTTTTTCCAGATGGATTTGCGCTGTATGCCCTGTATATCTAACCCAATAATTTTATAACCCGCCGCAGGCACTTTTTCCATTTCCATACGGCCATTGGCGCCAACAAATAATATTTCAGTAGCCGGATCAATACGCTTTAATGCATTGGCAATAGCAATAGCCGGGAAGATGTGCCCCCCTGTACCGCCGCCGCTTATGATGATCCTTTTAGGTGATTCCACTGATTTATTATTTGATTTCACTGATAACTAATCTCTAATTACTATTCTCTAATCACTTGGCTTACGCCACTGCCTCCCTTATTTCTCCCACAACAACTTTCTTTGGTTCGTCAATATCCCTGCTTACTGATAATATGATGCCAAAAGCCACACTTGTAAATAACATAGATGTACCACCCATACTTACAAACGGTAATGGCACACCCGTTACCGGGCCCAAATGCACTGCCACCGCCATATTGGCAAAGGCTTGTATAGTTAAGCTAAAGCTCAATCCTGCTGCCAATAACGCCCCAAATGCTTTAGGGGCTTTGGTTACAATTTTTACACACCGGTATAGTAAAAACAGGTAAATACCTATTAAGGCTATGCCGCCTAATAAGCCATATTCTTCAACTATGATGGCGTATATCTCGTCTGAGTAAGCTTCGGGTAGGTAGTTTACTTCGGTGCTTTTGCCCGGACCCTTACCAAATAACCCTCCTGTTGCAATAGCTATACGGGCATGGTCGGCCTGGAATGATTTATCCGGGTCGGCTTTTTCGGGATGCAGGAATGTTTGTATACGCGAGGTATAAGTATGCCTGCGCGGACCAAGAAAGATTACACCGGCCAGTAATACCGCACCTGCCAAACAAACTATAGCTATTTGCTTAATACTTATACGACCAATTATCAGCAACAACACACTAACTCCAAACAGCATTAATGCCGTTGAAAGATTAGCCAGTGCGATCAATATAAATACCACACAAACCGCTCCCATAATTGGAATAAACGATTGTTTTACGTCCTTAATATTTTCCTGCTTACGCGATAACGAACGCGCCAAATAAGTGATAAGCGCAAGCTTAGCCAAATCGGATGTCTGGAAGCTTAAACCTGTGCCTGGTATAGCTATCCACCTGCTTGCATCATTTACATGGCTACCGAAAACCAATGTGTATAACAACAACGGGATGGTAATGATCATCAGTAATTTGGATATCCCTGAATAGTAACGGTAATCCAACTTATGCGAGATATA
>JAICMD010000223.1 GCA_025929405.1 Mucilaginibacter sp.
ACGGCGCTTATGCTAATGATAGTTCATCTGCTATTGCTGCTAAGCTGCATCATCATCAGGTAAGTCACAATCTACACAAAGAGGATAGGCCAACGGCATAACCGGTATATTAATTAATTTGTCATTCTGAGCGTAGCGAAGAATCCTATTAAAGCGACAATAAAGCGTATAAAGGTTCTTCGCTATGCTCAGAATGACAGTGGATTTTTACTCAAACCAGGCCATCACCACCTCTTTGGCTGGCATGGTAATATCAAGCTTTAACTTTTTGCGCATACCGCCCAAATCATTAAATACTTTGTTGGGGTTGCCTGCTTTTAATTCTTCAATGGTATTAAAGCCCATTTTATTTAATACGGGTACCCATTCTGCAGGTACGCCTATGTTTATAAAGTCATCAGTAGTAGCTACTTTAACCTTCTTTTCTGGTCGCATTTGCGGAAAGAATAATACTTCTTGTATGGTGCTTTGATTGGTTAACAACATTACCAAACGGTCAATACCAATACCCAGGCCCGAAGTTGGCGGCATGCCATATTCCAAAGCGCGTAAAAAGTCGTCATCCATAGCCATTGCCTCATCATCACCACGACCGGCTAATATCAATTGCTCTTCCAAACGCTCGCGCTGATCAATTGGGTCATTCAATTCAGAATATGCGTTGGCTATCTCCTTGCCATTTACAAACAATTCAAAACGTTCCACTAAGCCGTCTTTGCTGCGATGTTTTTTGGCAAGCGGAGTCATTTCAATAGGGTAGTCGGTTATAAAAGTTGGTTGTATCAGGTTAGCCTCAACTTTAGCGCTAAAGATTTCATCGATAAGTTTACCCTTACCCATGCTGGCATTTATCTCAATATTCAAATCGGCGCAAACCTCGCGCAAACCGGCTTCATCCATGCCCGATACATCAATACCGGTATATTTCAGGATAGAATCGTACATGGATAAACGTGTGTATGGTCCAGCAAAGTTTATTTCATTCCCCCCAACCTGTACGGCAGGTATGCCATGAACCGCGCGGGTTACTTCTTCCAAACATTCTTCCACCATAGCCATCATCCATATATAGTCTTTATAGGCTACGTAAATTTCCATTGCGGTAAACTCGGGATTATGCGTGCGGTCCATACCTTCGTTACGGAACATCTTGCCAAACTCATACACCCCGTCAAAACCTGCAACAATTAATCTTTTTAGATATAGCTCGTTTGCAATACGCAAAAACAGCGGCATATCTAAAGTATTGTGATGCGTACCGAACGGACGAGCTGCCGCACCGCCATGCACTGCCTGCAGGATAGGAGTTTCTACTTCCATCCAGCCCTGATTGTTAAAGTAATTGCGCATGGCGCTAATTACTTTTGAGCGTTTTATGAATATCTGTTTGTACTCAGGATTAACGGTAAGGTCAACATAACGCTGGCGGTAACGTAGCTCAGGGTCGGTAAAGCCATCATGTATATTGCCTTCCTCATCGCGTTTTACAACAGGAAGCGGTTTTAATGATTTGGCAAGCAGCGTAAGTTCCTGTACGTGCACCGATATTTCGCCGGTTTGGGTTAAAAACACATAGCCTTTTACGCCAATGTAATCGCCAATATCCATTAACTTTTTAAATACGGTATTATAA
The DNA here is from genome assembly GCA_025929405.1 of Mucilaginibacter sp. Classification (GTDB taxonomy): domain Bacteria; phylum Bacteroidota; class Bacteroidia; order Sphingobacteriales; family Sphingobacteriaceae; genus Mucilaginibacter. Next base: position 1,634 of record JAICMD010000223.1, read on the forward strand.
AGCGTTTTATCCTCATCGGGGCAAATATCATCACGCTTTAAATATATCTGTATACGGCCGGTGGCGTCCTGTATCTCGGCAAATGAGGCACTACCCATAATACGGCGGGTCATGATACGGCCGGCAATGGTTACAGATTGATAGGTATCCGGAAACTTGTTAAAGTTATCGGTAATATCTTGCGCAAAGGCAGTAACCTTATATTCCTCGGCCGGATATGGGTCAATACCTAAAGCACGTAATTGCTGTAATGATTCGCGGCGTATAATTTCCTGTTCGGATAGTGCAATACTCATATTGTTATATAGCTATTTTATTGAGAGTGCAAAAATAGGATTTTTTGTGTTAGTTATGTGCCTTACATTTGCTGTATGGATATTAAAGTAATTGCCTTTGATGCTGATGATACCCTTTGGGTAAATGAACCTTACTTCAGGCAAACCGAAGAAGCATTTTGCAATTTATTAGGTGAATATGCCACCCTGCACGAACTGGAACGTGAATTACTTAAAATTGAGATACAAAATCTGTCGCTTTATGGTTATGGTATAAAAGGTTTTGTACTATCAATGGTTGAAACGGCCCTGCGTGTTACTAATAATACCATCAACGCTAAGATCATTGAACAAATATTGGACCTCGGCAAACAAATGCTCAACCAGCCGATTGAATTGTTAGATGGGGTAGAAGAAGTGTTACAAACCCTTAAAGACAAATATCGCCTGGTAGTTGCCACAAAAGGCGACTTGCTCGATCAGGAGCGTAAACTTAAAAAATCAAACCTAATGGGTTATTTCCATCATGTAGAGGTAATGTCTGAAAAGGATGATGCCAATTATTTGAAACTGATAAAACATTTGGACATACAACCCAACGAATTGCTAATGGTAGGCAACTCGCTTAAAAGTGATATCGTACCGGTGTTAAATGTTGGCGGCTACGCCATACACGTACCTTACCACATTACCTGGGCACATGAGCAAATTGAAGGTGCCGTGGATAATGAACGCTTTAAAAGCTTGGAGAGTATCAGGGATGTTTTGGAGTTTGTATAAATAAAGGTCGTGTCGAATTTATTTCGACATATTATCGTGCTTAAAGTATTGGATTGCCGAATACAATTTTTAGAGATAAGCCTAACGTGTATTTTTTAAAACCTAAATAGTTCAACGGCCTAAGTCCTTTTTTTAACTCTTCAAAATTTTCGTAAAAAAGCGTATTTATCTTATACTTAACAATATTGTCTTTAATTAGATAAATGGTTTTTATCATGCCCATTTTTGTTGGTTTAACAGTATCTATATACCCATCAAAGTAATCAAAATCATAGGTTGTAATTGTACCTATTACAAACGCTTTAAAGGAAATCGTTTTATTTTGCTCATCTATAGTAATTGTCCTGTAATTTACCACCATTTGGTAAATAATTGTTATTGGTAATACAACAGTTAATAAACAACCAACCAATCCTTCAATACTAAATACAGGTATAGGATATGCAGGATAATGTTTATTTATAAAGAATGCCCAAAACAGGAATAGTAAAAAAACTAATCCCGCTGTCAGGAAATATTGACCTATGGTTTTACGCAGTGTAAACTTAGTGTAAATCATCAATTAATCAATTTCTACTTCCCCTTTATATAATTCCTCAATTGCGTCTGCGTATTTCTTTTCAATAACCTTTCGCTTTGGTTTTAAAGTAGGGGTTATTTCACCTTCTTCCATACTGAATGGCCTGCGCTTTACCTTAAAGTTTTTGATGCGCTCAAACTTGGCCAACTCGTTTGATAAGGTTTTGATATCCTGGTTTAGCCAGTTTTTAATGGCAACGTCTTCAATAAATAGCTCCTTTTGCTCAAAGTAGGCTTCATCTAAATTAAAGGCTTCCTGTAAAGCTTCCCTAGCCGGAATAATGATAGCTGTAATATACTCGCGTTTATCGCCAATTAAAAATACACCTTCAATTTTCGGGCTTTTTAGGTAGGTGTTCTCTACCGGGGTAGGATAAACGTTTTTACCATAAGCATTAACCAGCATATTCTTTAATCGGTCGGTTATTTGCAGATTACCTTTAAAGTAGCGACCTATATCGCCGGTATGCAGCCAGCCGTCTTTATCAATAGTTGCTGCAGTTTCTTCGGGTTTGTTTAAATAGCCCTTCATTACACAATGCCCGCGTACGATGATCTCGCCCTCTTCCGATTGAAAATCTTCTTTAAAGGTATCATGTGTTTGTATAGTGTAGATCTGTTTGGTATCTACATTTTGTATACCCACTTCAATACCCGGAATAATGCGACCTACAGTGCCATAAACCTGGCGGTGATATTCGGTTACGGCCATTACCGGCGAAGTTTCGGTTAAGCCAAAGCCCTCCAATATTTTTATACCCAGGTCACCAAAAAATTCGCCGATGTTTTTCGGCAAGGCGCCGCCGCCCGATATCATGAATTTTAACCTGCCGCCGGTACGTTCTTTTATTTTGCTGAAAACCAGTTTTTCGGCAATTTTATATTCATTGCTTAATATTATGCCTGGTGTTTTACCACTTTCTTTAACCAAACGGTACTGCCTGCCAATTTTAAGCGACCAGGTAAAAATTTTGGCTTTTATACCACCTGCGGCTGTGCCGTTTTTCATAGCGCGGTCATGTATGCGTTCAAGCAAACGTGGTACGCAATTCATAACCGTTGGGCGTACCTCGGCCATGTTTTTGGCTAATAGTTCAAGACTTTGTGCAAAGGCGATTTTACAACCGGCATATAAACAAATATGGTAGGTTGCTGTGCGCTCAAATACGTGCGATAATGGCAAGAAAGACAGAAATACATCCGTTTTCTCAACCACCGGTATTTGTATCAAACTTACCCTTACATTCTCCACCAAATTATAATGCGTAAGCATTACACCTTTTGGCGTGCCTGTTGTGCCCGAGGTATATATTAAACAGGAAAGATCGGAAGGTAAAATAGCTTCGCGTGCTGCATTAATCGCCGAGCGGTATTTATCAACTATGGTTAAGCCTTGATCAATTACCTGGTTAAAACCTATAACACCTGCATTGAGTTTAGCTTTTAATTTATCAGTGTATTTTTCCCATTCTTCGCAGGCGGGGATGATGCGTATCAGTTCGGGGCAATTATTGGCTATTCTTAAAACCTTTTTAAATAAAAATGGATTGCCCACAATAATTGTGCGTGCCTGCGAGTCATTTAAAATATATTCAATCTCGGCTTCGGATAAAGTTGGGTAAATGGATGTATTAACCGCGCCGATCTGCTGTAATGCCTGATCATAATAAATATAATCCGGGCCATTCTCAATTATAAGCGCCAAACGATCGCCTTTTTTTATGCCGATATCCAGGAACCAGGCTGATATAGCGTCAATTTTTTCCAGTGCTTCCCGATAGGTGATATCAATCCATTCCTCGCCAACTTTATGTGCTAAAAAGGGATGTGTATCAGGATGAATGTGTTTTACTAAATAACGTATAAGACTGGGTACGGTTGGGCGCTCAGTTTGCTGGCTCATGTTTATTAACGTGGTTTATAGCAACAAATCTAATAATATGATTATTTAATTGAGACTCCAATTAGTATTTCTGTTTTTTTGGATTTTGCCTATTATCAATAAAAGCGATTAACTCAATGCGATTGCTTTTAGGTTTTATCCTATAAACTAAAGAAACCTGTTTAATTATTACGCCTATGTGAGTGTTTTTCAAACTTGTTGACTGCCGGAACATTAATGGCTGTGTTTTTAAGGTGGTTAAATATTCGTTAACCCTTTCGGTAAAATTGAATATTTCTTTTTCAGCCCAGTTGTCCTGTAAATATTTAATTCTTTGACCAAATGTATTAATGGCCTTTTGAGTCCAAACTATTTCAGGCCCCATTTTCCGAAAAGCTTTACAGCTTCTGTATGTGCTACAGTATCATTTTTATCTGCCTGGGCTAACCCTTCATAAA
>JAICMD010000147.1 GCA_025929405.1 Mucilaginibacter sp.
AATTACACCATTATATTCATACTCCACATTGTATAAAAACTCGGTTTCAGTAACCAGTTTAGGAAGCACGAGCATGGTTACATGGCCTTTATCAAGTTCTTTGGCAACAGGCACCAGTTTTACTTTCAGGTTTTTCTCTTTAGTGTATTGCAGGTCAAATGCGGCAAGGTTTTGTATGCCTATGTTTAATACATTATCGGGATTAATAATAACACCATAGGCATGTGCACATGCAATTATCAGCTTAAATTTCGAGTCATAACCACCAACATCACTAATAGGGTCGGTTTCGGCAAAGCCCAGGTCCTGCGCCAGTTTTAATGCTGCATCATAGGTCATATTTTCGATATAACCTTTAGACAGAATGTAATTTGACGACCCGTTGAATATCCCGCTTATTGAATGCAGTAATTCATTATCATAATATTCCTCCAAATTACGGATGATAGGAATACTGCCGCAAACTGCACCTTCATATAGCAGGGAAGTGCCATGTTTATGCTGCAATTCTATTAACTCTTCCAAGTGCAGCGCGATCATTTTTTTACTGGCCGATACTACATTTTTGCCCGAACTTAACGCCCGAGATACGATCTCAAAAGCGGCTTCGGTATCGTTTATAAGCTCAACAATGGTATTAATTTCCGGGTTATTTAGTAATTCATCCCTGTTATCGGTAAATAAGTCCGCAGGTAATGAACGCTCCTTATTAGGGTTTTTTATGGCGATCTTTACAATCTCAAGGTTAAGGCGTTTGGTGCGGATAATATCATATAAACCTTGTCCAACCACACCAAAGCCAAACAGGCCAATATTTAATTTTTTACTCATTAGGCAGTTTGTAATTGGATAACTTTTCCTTTAGTATCCGTTTTTAAAAATGAAGTGATAATTTGGGTAAGCGCACCGGTTTCTATCAGGAAACCATCATGCCCGTAATACGAATCAAACTCGGCATAAGATGAATTTGGAATATGCTTATGCAAATATTCCTGTTCTTCAATAGGGAACAACAGATCCGACTTAATGCCTATAACCAGCGTGTTAGCTTTGATAAGCCCTAATGCTTTTTCAACACCGCCACGATTACGGCCCACGTTGTGCGAATCCATACTTTTACCCAGGTGCCAGTAGCTATATGCGTTAAACCGGTTTACCAGCTTGTCGCCCTGGTAGCTTTGATAACTTGATGCTTTAAAATTATCAATTACATCATCGCTATCTTCCTTTTGGCTTATGCCGTAGGTTTTATAACCACGGTATGATAATAAGGCAATGCTGCGCGCAGCTTTTAAGCCTTTGCTGCCACCATCGGGTGTGCCGTTGTAAAAAGTTTCATCGGCGCTAATAGCTAAACGCTGCGATTCATTAAAGGCAATTCCCCAGGGAGAATTTTTTGCGTTAGTTGCTATCAGTATACTGTTTTTAATAAAGTCCGGTTCCATAATGGTCCATTCCATAGCTTGTGCGCCGCCTAATGAACCGCCGATAAGCACCTCAATCTGATCAATACCTAAATGCTTTGCTAATAGCTGATGTGCTTTAACCATATCCCTTATTGAAATATTAGGGTAAGTTAAATAATAAGGTTGGCCGGTTGTGGGGTTAATGCTTAACGGTGAAGTTGTACCATAAGCCGAGCCTAATACGTTTGCGCACACTATAAAGTGTTCGCCGGGATTAAAATAATCGCCCTTGCCAAAAAGGCCCACCCACCAATCCAATACATCCGAGTTGGCAGTTAGTGCATGGCATACCCAAACCACATTGTCGCGCTTCTCATTAAGCTGCCCATAGGTATGAAACCCTATCTCCAGTTCGGGAAAGGTATAGCCCGATTCCAGTTGAAAAGGTTGTGAATATTTATATACTTGTGTAGTCATTAGTTAAAGTTGGATAGATAAAACTATGTGTTAAAAGGGTAGTGGCTTAAAAACCAATACGCATTAAAATGCTGCAACCGCTAATAGGGTTAAACATAATTGTTAAGCCTTTTGGGGCCAAACCATAGTTTTGCTGATGGGGGTTTGTTAAATTTTTCATATTTAATAATCTATATTTCCCGGGATATTTACCGGGCCAGGAATTGGCACCTTCTTCAAAATTGAAGGGTTGCCAGCGGGTAATTGAGCCTGATCTCTCGCCGCTTCTTTATAAATCAAAATACGCTATGTGCGGAAGTTTTGATTATTGGTATCGCTACCAAACGATGCTGCAAATATAGCGGGTTGTTTTTAAAAACACAAAAAATTAATTTAAGGCATTAAAGCGTATTGTTATACTTCACCACGTTCAGTAATGACAAACCCGTAAGCAAGAAAAGAAATATAATTTTATGGGTGTAATTGTAAACTACTTATACATTTGTAACAATAACCTCAATAAACCTCAAAATGAAACTACGTTTATATATCGCTATAACTGCATTTACGCTTTTTGCAAGTACGGGCTTTGCGCAAGACCTAGCCTTTACAGAAAATATTAAAAAATCAATAGTTAAGCTGGAAGGCGTGCAAATGCGCTACTCATTTGATGAAGTATCCAAGCAATTATTAAAACGTTTGGAGGCTATACCAAATTACACTCAGCGCGAATCGGCAGATATCAGGGAGGAGTATGCTTCGCAAAAAGATACTATCAGAGGTACCGCAACCTTAATAAGCGATGGTGATAAAATGTACATGGTAACGGCCAAACATCTTATTGTATCAAAAGAAAAAACAGATGGTATGGAAGATATTAACCAGATGATTGTCGGCAAAGTGAATATTAACGGACAGCTATCAAACGATATCAACATGATAGGCTTATCCTATTTTTTTGCCCGGAAGCCTACGTTTGCGTTCTCATCAGATCAGGATGATGTTGCCGTAATATCATTCGCCTCAAAAAATTTTAAAAACTATGGTGATTACTTGAAAGCGATAGGATGCGTGCCTATTCCTTTGCAATCAATAAGCACAGATGAGGTTAGCAAAGGCGATGAGCTAATAGCTGCCGGTTACCCCGAAACATCATTCCAGGAACGTAGTACAGCCACCAACACCGGCAAAGTTGACGGTAACAATAAAGCAGCTACCAGCTTCAAAGCCAAAATAACTATAACTCCCGGCTACAGTGGCGGCCCAGTATTTAAAGGCAATAAAATGGTGGGCATAATTAGCTATCCTGATGATATGACTTCAAATGCCGACGTAAGCAAAAAGCCTTACGCTAAAAAATCATCCGAAACTGTGATAAAAGCGTCAGTAATTTTAGCTGTTTTGAAGGATTTGCAAAGTAAGGAAAGTAAATAAAATATTTCTGATCATTATCTATTATTGGCAAACGTTTTGTGTTATACTGATTGGAGTTAAAACTATACCGGTATGGCAAATGCAACTAAAGGCGGAAAAAAGAAATGGTCGGCAGGGGTAACAGAACACAGCAATGCGCTTGATCTGAAACCCAATATATTTGAATCAAAAGATGCCAAAAAGATAGCCAAATCATTAAAGCATTCGGCAGAAGAAAGTCATCGCAAAAAGTCATCCCCATACCGGTCGGCAATGTCCATGCTTACATTTTATATAAACCGTGCAGGTAAAAACCTTGACTCCGATCAAAAAGATGTTTTAAATGATGCGAAGAACGAGTTGCGAAAAGAGTTTGGCAGAGAAGCTAAAAGCTAGAAGACCAAAGCTAAAAGCAGAGTGCACCGTATTTTTATTCCGACTTAAATGCTTTCTGCTTTAAGCTCAATCAAGCGCCTGCCTTAAATCTTCAATCAAATCATCAATATGCTCTAACCCGGCTGATACGCGTAGCAGGTTAAAAGGGGTTTTGGTATCAGGGCCTTCCATTGTGGCCCGGTGTTCAATCAGGCTTTCCACACCACCCAAACTGGTAGCACGGGTAAACAATTTTAAGCCGTTTATAACACGCCGTGCTTCGGCTTCGCCACCCTTAATACAAAATGATAACATACCACCGAACTCTTGCATTTGTTGTTTGGCAATATCATGCCCCGTGTGCGATGGTAAGCCGGGATATAATACCTGCTCAACTTTTGGGTGTACTGATAAAAATTCGGTTAACAATTGCGCGTTATGTATATGCCCACGCATGCGGTACGGCAAAGTTTTAACGCTGCGCACCAGCATATAACAATCAAAAGGCGAGGGGATGGCACCGCCCATTTCCTGTATAGCACGTATTTTCCCCCACCAGTCGTTATTTTTTGTAGTGATTAACACGCCACCCATTAAATCGCTATGGCCGCTAAAATATTTGGTTGATGAATGCATTACTATATCAGCGCCAAGCAATAAAGGCTGCTGGCAAACAGGCGTGGCAAAAGTATTATCACATACTACCTTAATACCTTTTGTTTTAGCAATATCCGTTATCTTTTTTATATCAGTTATCTTTAATAATGGATTTGATGGAGTTTCTATCCATATCAACCCTGTATTGGGTTTTATATGTGCGTTTAATATTTGCTCGTTATTAATATCAATAAAATCAAACTCCAAAATGCCGGCAAACAATGTTTTTAACTGATTGCGCAAGCCATGATACATATCATCAGGAGCAATAATGTGCGTTCCCGGCTCAAGCGACTGAAAAACAGCCATTCCAGCGGCATTGCCTGATGAGAATGCGGCCGCTTCAACGCCTTGCTCCAATTCGGCCAAAACTTTCTCTAAAGCGGTACGATTAGGATTGGATGAGCGGCTGTAAATAAAACCATTGGTAAAGCTGCCATCCTCTTTACGTTCAAACGTGGTTGATTGTACAAGCGGCTGTACTACAGCTCCGGTTGATGGGTCGGTTTGGGTGCCAACGTGTATGGCAATGGTTTCGATTTTCATAATACAAACTTAGGAAATATTGTGTCTGAACCATGATTTTTATGATTAGTTGATTAACATGATTTGTATATCAAAACGTAAACAAAAGCGGGCAAAGGCCTGCCGGAAAACGCGGGCCATGCGTAAATGCCTTGAGCGGGGAAGTATTTTTCCGGCTTGATGTTTGGTTACTTTGCATCTAAGGTAAAGTAATAGCCTCCGCGGCGAATGAGCGGGCGATGCTTTAGTTTTTCACAAAATATTGTGGCTCATATAAAGATTGCCATGCTCGCCCCTCGCTCTCAATGATGTGAATTTAATTATCGCTATTAATAAATGTTACACCACCATTACATTAACATTTCCTATTTTTGCACAAAGATTTTTAATGCAAGCTGAAAATAATTTACAGGTATTATTGCAGGATCCTGATCTTCCTGCCGATCTGAAAAAAATAGCTCAAAAAGTAGTTGATCACGAGCGCGTCAGTTTTGATGAGGGCGTTTTATTGTATGAAAAGGGCGAACTTGGGTATTTAGGCACGTTGGCCAACTATATACGCGAGGAGCGGCACGGCGATAAAACTTATTTTAACCGTAATTTCCATATCGAACCTACCAACCTTTGTGTGTACGATTGTAAGTTTTGCTCATACTCAAGGTTGATAAAGCAAAAATCAGAGGGATGGGAGTATACCATGGACGAAATGCTGGACATGGTAAAAAAATACGATAACGAACCCGTAACCGAAGTGCACATTGTAGGCGGCGTTTTACCGCAATATGATGTTGCTTTTTATACCGAACTTTTCAGCAAAATAAAAGCATATCGTCCCGATCTGCATGTTAAGGCCCTAACACCGGTTGAATACCACTACATCTTTAAAAAAGCTAAAATTGATTACGCCACGGGCATGCGCATGATGATGGATGCCGGTTTGGAATCAATACCCGGCGGCGGTGCCGAGATATTTCACCCGGAAATACGTGAGCAGATTGCCAAAGATAAATGTACTGCCGACCAATGGCTGGCCATACACGAAGAATGGCATAAACTGGGCGGCCGATCAAACGCTACCATGTTATACGGACATATTGAAAACTATAGTCACCGTATTGACCATATGGATCGTCTGCGCCAGTTGCAGGATAGGACAGGGGGCTTTCAAACATTTATTCCGTTAAAATTCCGCAACAAGGATAACCAGATGTCTGATGTGCCTGAATCAACTGTGATTGAAGATCTGCGCAATTATGCCATATCCCGCATTTATCTTGATAATTTTGATCATATAAAGGCATACTGGGCCATGATAAGCCGCAACACGGCGCAGTTATCGCTTAATTTTGGGGTTGATGATATTGATGGCACGTTGGATGATACCACTAAAATATACTCAATGGCAGGTGCCGAAGAGCAAGCCCCCGGCATGAGTACCAGACAACTGGTTGAGTTAATTAAACAGGTTGGCCGTTATCCTATTGAACGCGATACCTTATATAATGTAATTACAGACTATAACGATTACGAATTTCCGGACGAACCAAAACCACAGTTTTATAAGTTGCCGGTTATTAATTAGTCATTAGGTCATTGCGTCATTGCCTAATCCAATAATGACCCAATGCCCCAATGCCCCAATGACCAAAATGAAACAATGACTAAAACACTATACATCGTCCGCCACGGACAAACAGACCTTAACAAACAAGGTATTATACAAGGCCGGGGAAAAGATACCGACCTGAACGAACAAGGACAAAAGCAGGCCGCTTTATTTTATGAAGCCTATAAGGATGTACCATTTGATAAGATATATGTATCTGCCCTAAAGCGTACGCAGCAAAGCGTACAGTTGTTTATTGATAAGGGAATACCTTTTGAAAAATTGCCCGGCCTTGACGAATTAGCCTGGGGTATATACGAAGGTCAGCCCAGTATACCGGCTACTAAGGTCGCATTTCTGCAAATAATACGCGATTGGATGAACGGTAATCTGGATAGCAAGTTTGAAGATGGTGAAAGCCCTAACGAAGTTAAAGCGCGCCAGTTGGAAGCTTTAGATGTGATTATGTCTCATCCCGAAGAAGAAACCGTGTTAATTGCCATGCACGGCCGGGCCATGCGTTTGTTTTTATGTGTATTAATGGGCAAGCCCTTAACTGAAATGGATAACTATCCGCACCAAAACCTGGTATTATATAAAGTAACTTATGATGGCCAAAAGTTCCACATAGTTGATTTTAATAATGCCGAGCATTTAAAATCATTAGGACAGGATCATTTAGCTTCATAACAAAGCAGCGAAATGTGCGATTCATTCTCCACGGGAGGGTGCAGGGAGGGGTTTGTAAATTATATATTATTAAGAGTGAATAAAATCAAAATATCAGCCGTAAGCTACACCAATAGCAAACCTTTTTTATATGGCATAGAGCATACGGATATTATTAATAAGATAGATCTTAGTTTGGATATACCGGCTGACTGTGCCAGAAAACTTATAGATAACGAAGTTGATATTGGCTTAATACCTGTTGCAGCCACATTAAATATGCCTGATTGGCATATTGTATCTGATTACTGTATAGGCGCAACCGGTGCTGTAAACTCGGTATTTATATTTAGCAACAGCCCCATACAACAAATTGAAACCCTGCAATTAGATCCCCAGTCGCGTTCGTCAAACAATCTTGCCCTTGTATTACTTAAAAATTACTGGCGATTAAAACCCCAATTAATAATTGATGCCGTTGATTACAGTACATCTGCAGATAGTAAAACTGCATTTGTACAAATAGGCGACCGCACTTTTGGTAAAAAAGATAAATATTCTTTTGTATATGATCTGGCCGAAGAATGGCAAAAGTTTACAGGTTTGCCATTTGCATTTGCTGCATGGATAGCTAATAAACCCATCCCCCCGGAATTTATAACCGAGTTTAACGCTTCATTAAAATATGGTCTGGATAACCGGGCCAGTCTTTTCGCACAACTTCCTCCTCGCAATGATTTTGACCTGCAGGATTACCTGATGAACAAAATTGACTTTGCATTAACCGAAGAGAAAAAGCAGGCGCTTTTTATGTTTTTGGAATATATTAAGGCATTGTAAATAGCCTGTTACCATACAATTAAGCAAATGGCGCATCGTTAAATGTGTTAGATAAATGTTACATAACTGTCTCATTTTGTAACATTTGTGTTATTATTTGATATAGCCTTCGTGTTTATATTACACTATTTGTTAATATCTGTTAAACAGTTTAAGATATTGTAATTTTAACACTAAGAAGATTGTAATAAATTAAATTTTATAACATATATCTTCATTAATTATGAAAATATCATAAAAATTTACATTTATTTTAATAATTGATAACAACACTGTACTTTTGTTATGGATTTAAAATTTAAGAACATGAAA
>JAICMD010000318.1 GCA_025929405.1 Mucilaginibacter sp.
AGGCGCCGCAGGCTCCTTCGCCGCAACCATATTTGCTGCCTGTTAAATCAAGATGGTCACGCAATACGGTCAACAGTGCGACATCCGGTTCCACAGTGACCTCATGCTTTTCACCGTTTATATTTAGAACCATAAATTTATTTATTGATGATATTACGAATTTACGAAAAATAGAACTAAGGTCGTCTACACTAAATGCGGTAAAAGTAAAATTATAAAGTCCGCAGTTATTGATTTTACAGGCTTTGTGATAATGTATATTTATAAAAAAATAAAATGGCAGTTAATAAAAATATTTTAACGACAACTTTATTCCTGGCATTAATAACTATTCCTACTTTAATGATTGCCCAGCGGCTATCATATTTAGATGGCAGACCGCAAGCAACAAAAAGGATTGAGTGCAAAGATTTTGGCATTGTATTAAAATATGGAGATGGCCCGGATAGTTGCGATGTTTATGGAGCAAGAGAAGCCAATGTAAATAAAGTGAATGACAGTTATTATTTGTTTTATGACGGCGCCGGAAAAGATGGATGGAGATCTTGTATTGCAGAAAGCAAAGATTTAAAACATTGGACGAAAAAAGGAGCTATTTTAACCCTTGGCAAGCCTGGTTCTAACGATGCTAAAAGTGCATCCTCTCCCTGGATTATTAAGGAAGGAAAAACATGGCATATGTTTTATTTGGGCACTCCTAATACATCGCCGGCTCCTGATAGAATTCCTTCTTTTCCTTACTTAACGATGAAGGCCAAGTCCAATTCTGTTAAGGGGCCATGGATCAAACAATATGATGTAACTCCATTCTCAACCAAACAAAATTCTTTTTATTCAGTAACGGCGAGCCCGGGTTTTATTGTTAAGTATAAAGACAAATATGTACAGTTCTTTAGTGGTGCTACGCAAAATAGCTCAGGTACTAAACGAACACTCGGCATTGCCACTACAAAAAATTTAGATGGGCCATGGGCCGTAAATGCGAAGCCTATCTTCCCAATAACTGAACAGGTTGAAAACTCGTCTGTTTATTACGATGATAAAACTAAAACCTGGTATCTTTTTACCAATCATATTGGAATAGATAGTAACAAAGTAGAATATACAGATGCCATTTGGATGTATTGGTCGAAGGACATTTATAATTGGGATGTTGACCATAAAGCAATTGTTTTAGATAGTAGTAATTGCACATGGTCCAAAGGAGCTATAGGTATGCCATCGGTTATAAAAGTTAATGATAAACTCGCTGTATTATATGATGCTTTTGAAGGTTACAGTACCTATCACATGAAACGGAATATTGGATTGGCATGGATAGATTTGCCAATAAAAATAGCCGATTAAAAAAGTTTCTGATGGCCCATAATCTTATCGGACAGAAGCCTATTTTGCCCGACAAATGAGAGGCTTTGTAAACCTCTTTCAATTAAAATCTTCTATTTATCGTAAAAATCATATCTATTTCGCGATAATTTATGGCCAGCTTTACTCGTTTCGGGTTTGTTAAGAATATTAGACGATAGACATTTTATAAAGAAGGACAAAAGCGAAGCGCAGGGAAATACATTGTGCTTAAGGCAACCTATTTTTAAAGAACATCGATTTACAAATTATAACCTTCAATTTAAATCAAATATTTATAAGATGTAATCTTTAAAGACATTTTACAAATTAATCTTAAACCCTATTTATGAAAAAGAATAACATTTTAGCGGCTATTGCTGTAATCCTCCTGTTCGTTATTTCCTGCAAAAAAAGCAACACTTCTACAACCCCGCTCCAAACCAATATACATTTGGATTCGAACGGCCGGGTTGGTAATCATATAGTGGATAAAGATGGAAGATCATTGTATTTCTTTGCAAACGATGCAAACGGGTTATCAAATTGTACCGGTAGCTGTTTAGCAACATGGCCAGCGTTTTTAGCTGATAGTGCAACCGCAACTTATAGCGATGGATTGACAGCGTCAGATTTCAAAACCATCATCACTGCGTCAGGCAGTAAACAAACCACTTATAAAGGATGGCCTTTATATTATTACGCCCCCGGCGGGACACCGGAACCCGCAGGCCAAACCACTGGAGAAGGAATTGGCGGTATCTGGTTTGTTGCTAAAACAAATTATTCTATAATGTTTGCTAACAATCAGCTTATTGGTGGAAACGGTATAAATTATTTGAGTGACTACAGTGCCGGAGATGGCCGTTCTATTTACCTAACCGATGGTAATGGCAATACATTGTACACTTTCGCAAAAGATAGCAATCTCATTAATAAATTTACAAAACCAGATTTTAGCAATAATAGCCTATTCCCAATTTATGAAACCACTAATATAACAACTCCGTCTAGCCTGGATAAATCACTGTTGGTTGTCATTAATGTCAATGGTAAAAACCAATTAACATATAATGGCTGGCCATTATACTATTATGGAGCAGATAGCCTTGTAAGGGGCGCAACCAAGGGAATCACTTTTCCTTCGTCACAGCCAGTTGGTGCTATATGGCCGGTGGCAACAAAAGATAAAGTGCCTGCGCCAAGATAAGAACGATCCTTTACATTAAAACCGGTGGATGCGAGATAAAGCACTTTGCCTCACGTAAAACCGCTTTTTTTATCAACGTAATTTGTTGATCGATTGCATCTTTACAGTCTTAAAGCCAGGCGTATTGACAGATGTTCATTTAAAATTACTTTTCCTGATTCAAGCAAATGTCCTTCAAATAAGGAACCTGGTTTTTAATGAAATTCTGTAAGCATTCAAACGGTTTCATCTATGGTTGTTATCGCTTCTGTTGAATCTGATCCAAACCTTGCAACGGTGCACTCCTGGTATTGAGTTGCATCATACCGCAACTATCGGCTGCGGCGCCTTCATTAAAGGAAAGACATCACAAAAAGCCGAATAAAAATTACTTCTTAGTTAATTATTCAAGTTAACTCGTTGATGAAACGCGATATTGTCTTGAATAAATAATATTAAATCCAGTTAATGAAAGTTTTTTTGTGTAAGGCATTTGGAATTATTAACTTGCTAGCACATTACCTTAAACCTCTGGCAAAACTCTTTTTCCAACGCTTCTTTGTGATCAGGATGTGCGATGCATATTAATTCCCGGGCCCGCTGTGTTTATATGTTTAC
>JAICMD010000183.1 GCA_025929405.1 Mucilaginibacter sp.
CGCACGGCATCACCGTGACAGCCGAGATCGCCGGCAAGACAGTCTCGGCTGCGGGCTTCCTGTTGGTCGGCGCCGACGGTGTCTGGTCGTCGGTGCGGGGGTTTGCAGATTCGACCAAGGGAGCGACCTTCGCAACGAGCCGTTTTTCAGGCGGTTAAACTGCATGAATACATTGTTCCATATCTCAATAACCTGGGGGTCATCGGCATTTACAAGGGTACTACCTTTCACCTTTAACCTTTCAGCTTCTGAGCGGTTATCATAATGTATCTCCGAGCACGGGCCACACGGACCGGTCTCTCCCATCTCCCAAAAGTTATCTTTTTTGTTTCCTAACAGGATATGATCCTCAGGTACGTATAGCTTCCAAAAATCATAAGCTTCCTGATCTTTTGGCAAACCTTCCTTTTCATCACCCTCAAAAATGGTAATGTACAGGCGACTTTTATCAATTTTATAAACTTCGGTAAGCAGTTCCCAGCTCCAGGCAATGGCTTCTTTTTTAAAATAATCGCCAAAGCTCCAGTTGCCCAGCATCTCAAACATGGTATGGTGATAGGTATCAATACCTACCTCTTCCAGGTCGTTATGTTTGCCCGAAACACGTAAACAGCGCTGTGTATCAGCCACGCGCGGCGATTTGGCCGGGGCCTCGCCTAAAAATATATCTTTAAACTGGTTCATCCCCGCGTTGGTGAACATCAACGTGGGGTCGTTTTTAACAACAATAGGCGCCGAAGGGACGATAGTATGCCCTTTAGACGCAAAAAAATCCAGAAACGCCTGGCGTATTTCGTTAGCAGTCATGAGGGCAAAGTTAATTATTTGTCTGAACTATGATTTATAGGATTAGTAGATTATAGGATTATTTCTTATAGATTTTTAATTCCGAAATCGAAATTCCGAAATCCGAAATTAACCCATACATTTGTTTAATTATGCCTTACAAAGAACGCGAGATCAGTAAACTATACTACACCATGGGTGAAGTGGCTACGATGTTTGATGTAAACACATCGCTCATCAGGTTTTATGAAAAAGAGTTTGAGGTTCTTAAACCTAAAAAGAACAAAAAAGGCAATCGCTTATTTACCTCCGAGGATCTGGAGAACCTGCGCATTATTTTCCATTTGATACGCGATAAGGGCTATACCTTAAACGGCGCTAAGGAGCATTTAAAAAATAACCTGGGCGATACCAGGGACAACCAGCGGGTAATTGATTCGTTAGAGAACCTGAAGAAGTTTTTATTAGAGGTTAGGGACGGGTTGTAATTGTCTGAACTATGATTTATAGGATTAGATGATTACAGGATTTTTAAAATTGATTTAATATCACTTTTTATAAAGACTTACTAAGTATTAAAAACTTCGTAAGTCTAATACAAATATTTGTACTTTGGTTATCAAATAACCTGTTGCAATGCTGGCCAATCATAAAGGCGAAATTCCTTTTGTTTTATTGATCCTTCCTTTTTTGTTGGGGATTGGTATTGGCTTAAATTTTTCAGCAACTGTTTATTTTACCCCTCTTATAATCAGCTTTACTATTGCGGGTGCTGCTTTTGTTGCGTTGAACATCGGCTACAATAAACTCAACCTTTATAAAGTAAAATGGTTAGGTGGCTTGCTCATAAGCCTGATATTGTTTACCGCAGGATGGGTAAACGTTATACAAAATAATGAGTTAAATAATAAAAGCCACTTCTCTAAAACTTCGGCCCAATACCTGGTTGCCACCATCAATAATGAGCCTGTTTTAAAAAATGGCTTGGTTCGCTTTACAGCCAGAGTTCAACATACCCTATCCGCAAGGAAAGCAACTAATACCAGCGGCACATTACTTATCAGCATAAAAGATAACGCAGCCACCGGGCTTAACTTTGGCGACCAATTGCTTATTCCTGCCAAATACAATACAGTTGACCCACCCTTCAACCCGGCAGAATTTAATTACAAACAATATCTTGCTCATCAGAATATTTATTATCAGTCATTTTTATATCCGCATCAATATGCTGTAATAAAAAGCAATAATGGCAATCATATAATTGCCTATGCTTTAAGATTACGGCAGGCCTTGGTTCAAAAGTTAAAGGCAAACATGCATGATACAACCGCCATTGCCGTTGCATCAACTTTAATATTAGGGTATAAAGCCGACCTGAGCGAAGATGTTTTACAAGCCTATTCCAAAACAGGCACAGTACATGTACTATCTGTCTCCGGTGCGCATGTGGCTATTTTATACCTGCTGTTAAATTTTGTTTTAAGCTTTTTAGACGGTCGTAAACATGGCAAACTAATCAAAGCGATATTGATCATAGCCGCTATCAACTACTATGCCTTGCTAAGCGGCTTTTCGGCGGCGGTTTGCAGGGCGGCTATTATGTTATCGTTAATCATCATCGGCAAAACTAATAGCCGGTATATTAATACATTGAATATATTAGCTATATCAGCATTTGGGTTATTGCTTTATAATCCATTACTTATAACGGATGTTGGTTTTCAGCTTTCGTACCTGGCAGTTGGCGGGTTAGTGGTATTTCAGCCTATTGTTTATAAATTGATCGCAGTTAAAAACAAGTGGCTGGACAGGTTATGGTCGCTTTGCTCTATTTCAATAGCCGCACAAGTAATAACTTTTCCGTTAAGCGCATTTTATTTTCATCAGTTCCCGGTTTATTTTTTAATAAGCAATCTGGTTATTACCCTGCCGGTTTTAGTAATCATGTATTGCGGGCTGCTTTATCTGGCCCTGCCGCAAATACCCATCCTATCGAAAGCACTGGCATATATCCTTGAACAATCCATTTTGTTAACGAACAAGGTATTAACAGCTATTGAAAACTCGCCCGTGGCATCAATCAGCAAAATATGGTTAACCACTGCCGAATACCTGCTGCTTTATGTAATAATAATCTGTTTGTTTTATTTTTTGTTTGATAAACGCAAAGCGCTCATCACCATCGCTCTTTGTTGCCTGCTTTTGCTTTGTATAAGCTGGAGCTATAAAACAATAAGCTTATTTAACACTAATAGCATTACTTATTTAAATCTAAAAAAGCATCCGGCAATAGTTTTTAAAAAGGGAACTGAGGCTATAGTATTAACCGATTTGCCTGTTTACGATAAAAATTACCGTTACAGCATACAACCTTACCTGGATAGTTGTGAAGTTAAAAATGCAGCTATTTATAATATTGATCAGGATGTTAACACGCCGTTTTTAAGAAAGCACAACAACCTTATCAAGTTTATGGATAAAACTTTACTTGTTTGCAGTGGTGCCATAAAGAGCACATCACCAGAAAAAATAAAGCTCGACCATATTTACATAACCGGCAACCTAAAGCTTGATATGGCTGCAATAAATGCTAATTTTGATTGTAATTTATGGTTGATAGATGGCAGTAACAACGATAATAATATCGCTGCAATTGAAGATAAACTGCAGGAAAATCATTTAAATTATAAGGTTTTAAAACGTAACAACTCTTTTAACGTTATATCTAATTAACAACTTAAACCATTAGCTATATTTTAAATCTATAAAAACATGAATATTAAACACACTATAACGTTGCTGGCTATTGCTGTCGGCACTAATTTTACTGCCAGTGCACAAAAAACTTATACTTCAGGCACTGCTATATACAACATGAACATACAAGGGATGGACGCCGAAGGAAAAATTGTTTTTAACAACGACTCAAGCGCACTTAATGTACAGCAAGGGCCTGCCCAGGTAAAAATACTGTCTAATAATAAAGGCACATTTGGCGCTATTTTGGTTGATGTACCCATTGCATCAATAAAAAAAGCGGCTATTTTAACCCCTGACGAATTAGAACAAGCAGAGGAAGGCGCCCCTAAATTTACATTTACGCCAACTACCGAAACAAAACAAATAAACGGTTTTAACTGCAAAAAGGTTATTGCCAAAGATGCCAAAAACAACACAAGTACCGATATTTGGGTAACTAACGATATTACTGCTCCCAACAACCTTTTAACCAAATACTTTACAGCCGCAGGTGGTTTCCCCGTACAATTTGTTAGCACACAAATGGGCGGCCAGCCTGCTACAATGACGCTAAAATCAATTAATGATGAAAAACCTGCCCCGGGTACCTTTGCCATACCTGCCGGGTTTGAAAGAGTATCATTAGCCGATCTTAATGCTTTAGGAGGCGGCAGGCGATAATCGGCCCTGTCTCCTATTTATTATAGGCTCCTAACTATATGTGTAAAATAAGTATTTTTGCCAGCCCATGTTAAAAAGCCTTTTTGCGTTTATCAGATTTTACTTATTCTGGCTGTTATTTTTTGCGATATGCCGCATAACGTTTGAGGTATATTTCCATGCCAAATTACACGGTGTGTCTTTCACCGACATCCTAAAAACCTTTGTATATGGCTTGCGCATGGATGCGTCGGCTACTGCATACATTGCTATACTGCCATTGCTTGTGTTTATTGTAAATTGGTTTACAGGGAAAAACCATATAAGTAATATATGGCTAAAAGTTTACACCTGGTTTTGCCTGTTCTTTATAAGCCTTATAGCTATTGTTGACCTGGGGATTTTTACCGAATGGGGCGCAAAAGTAAATTTCAGGGCTTTTGATACCTTGTATAATGCTCCTGCCGAATCCATGTCATCAACAGCTTCTTCGCCTGTTGCATTGCATTTAACTATTGGCGTGTGTTTACTGGTAATAGGCGTTGTATTATCTTATTTTGTGCTTGATCTTAATTTTAAAAAGCCTGCTATAAGCGCACTTAATAAGGTCATTATCAGCTCTTTACTGATTTTAGGTAATTTTATAATACTGCGCGGAACATTGGGCCGCACTCCTATTGACCAAAGTGCGGGCTATTTTTCTGACAATCAATTACTTGATCTTTCTGCACAAAATACCGAATGGAATCTGTTTAATAATATATTTGAAAACCTGCGGGCACCTTATAACCCTTACCTATTTATGCCGCCCGCACAGGCAAAAAATATTGTACAGCAAACCTTTGCCGTTAAAAAAGACACCACTGTAAAATTGCTAACCACCGACCGGCCAAACGTGGTTATTATACAACTCGAAAGTTTTACCGCCGATCTTATAGCCTCATTAGGGGGTGAAAAAGGTGATGCACCTAACTTTGAAAAATTTATTAAAGAAGGGCTTTTATTTAATAATATTTATTCGGCAGGCGATCGTACGGATAAAGGCATTATAGCCATATTAAGCGGTTTCCCGTCGCAGGCTATACGTACCATTATTGTTGATACCACTAAACAAAGGCAATTACCTTCGCTACTGATTGATTTTAAACAAGCAGGATATAATACCACTTATTTTTATGGCGGCGGTGCGGAATATATGAACTTTGATACTTATATGCATGATCATAAAATAGATAGAATCATTGATAAAAAGGACATTCCTAAGAAAGATATTCTGTCAACCTGGGGAGCGCATGATGATGTGTTGTTTAAAATACAAACAAAATATTTTGATACTGAGCCTAAGCCTTTCTTCTCATTAATTGAAACGCTAACTAACCACGAACCATTTGTATTGCCTGTAAAACCGCATTTTAAAGGTAAGGATGTGGCTGATATGTTCAGGAGTACCGCCTATTTTACAGACTCGTGCCTGAATGATTATTTTGAAGCTGCTAAAAAGCACGATTGGTATAAAAATACCCTGTTTGTTTTAGTGGCCGATCATGGCCACCGGTTGCCTTTAAACACACATGGCGCATTTCATCCGGGTAAATACCATATCCCTATGTTGTTTTATGGCGATGTAATAAAACCGGAATATCGTGGTAAGCGAATTAATAAATTAGGTAATCAAACCGATCTGGCTGCTACCTTACTTGCACAATTGAATCTGCCGCATCAGCAATATAAATGGTCAAAAAACTTACTAAATCCTTACAGCAAGGAGTTTGCCTTTTTTGACTGGGACAATGGATTTGGATTTTTACTGCCTCAACAAGCCGTATCATACGACAGCTCGGGCCAGTGGATGATATATACTAAAAACAAAAATGCACCTAAAAGCATAACTGATGAAACATTGCTTCATGGCAAAGCTTTTATGCAGGAAATTTTTACCGAGTATTTGGCTTATTAATTTTTAGGATAGTCGTAATAGACCAATCTGCCCGAATTATAGCTTATTTCCGCCCAGCTATCAACCTCAAAGTTTATCAGCATTACGGCACATGTAGGTACATCGTACGGCTGATCGGTAAGGTAATACAGCAATTGGCTTATACCCGGGTTATGGCCCACTAATCCAATATAATCATACTCATCAGGTAAACCATTTACTACCTGTACCAGTGCTTGCTGACTGGCCTCATAAATGTTTTGATTGGTTTGTGCGTGCACAAGGCCAAGGTGTTCTGAAAAAACATTAGCTGTAGCTAAAGTTCGCAGTGCGGGGCTTGAAACAAGTATTTCGGGTATGTCTCCCCGCTCTTTAAGCCTGGCGGCCATTAGTGCAGCATCGTGTAAACCGTGTTCAACAAGGGGGCGTTCAAAATCTTCAAAGCCGCCTTCGTGCGTAGCTTTAGCGTGGCGTATCAGCAATAATTTTTTCATGATTATTAATTTACCATTAGTTAACAGCTATTTGCCAAGTTGGTTTGCTATACAAATTTCAAAAGGCTGTTAACCACAGTTTGGGGCGCTATATTATACATACAGGCATAATCTTTTCTGAAACAAGGCTTATTGCCAAATACCGAACATGGGCGGCACTCAATATCATCGGCAACGATATTTTCTTCGGACTGGCCATAACCTAAAAAGCCGGCATAATGATGTGTTGCACCCCATATAGATACAACCGGTGTACCTTTTAATGATGCCAGATGCATACCCGCCGAATCCATACTCAACATAACATTCAGTTGGCTTATCAAAACCAATTCCTGATGCATGTTAAGCTTGCGGATGACCGAGGTTACATTAGGATATCTGGCCTCCCAACCTGAACATATC